>JAGHAO010000050.1 GCA_021161495.1 Caldisericaceae bacterium
GAACAGGAAAAGAAAGAAATGCGGTTGCAGATGTGGTTGATAGGTTTGTTTGTCTCCTCTGTGTTTACAATCGTGAATTGGGCAGTCAAATATTTCAGGAGGTAAAATGACAATACAAGAAATTTACAAATCCGCTCTCGAAGCGGAGAAAGAAACGGGCGTTCCCGCTCTCTTTGTAGTTGCACAGGCAATTTTAGAGAGTGGTTGGCACATTACGCCGATAAAAAACAGCAACAACATTTTCGGGATTAAGTTTTACAACGAGAGATGGGGATACGTCGAGGCCCCGACAATCGAATACATAGGCGGAAAACCTCACAATGTAATTGCAAAGTTTCAAAAGTTCCCGACACTTAAAGACTGTATAATTGCGCATTCCGAACTGCTCACAAAAAACATCAAAGGCAGGTATGCGAAATACACTTATAAACAGTGTTTGGAACGGTACAAAAAGGGGAAGGATTTGAAAGCGTATGTGCAATGCGTTGCAAAGTCGTATGCAACCGACCCCGATTACGCAAAGAAAATAATGAATATAATCGAGAGTATAAAAGACACCTTGGAGGTGATGACAATGGACGATGAGTTCAAAGAGGCACGGGAGTTAATGAAGAAGATGGGGATATTCAGGCCATATGGTGAAGAGAGCGTTTATTGGACAACGCACCCGACAAGAGAAGAAATTGCGGTGATTTTAACCCGCTTTCTCGACAGTTTGCGGATTGAGGTAATCGGAGAAGGAAAAGCAAAAACTTACACCACAGGAGGTGAAAATAATGTTTAACAGCAGGAGAGAAAAAATAAAGATTTTTGGCACGGGCAAAATTATAGAGGCAGATGTTTCAAGAGACTTGGCGTCTGTTCTCTATATAAACGGGAAGAAGGGAAAAGACATTTCGTTGTGGAGTGCTCATCACGTCCCTGTCACAAATGGCAAAGTAGAAGACAAACTACCTGTTTTATTGGAAATCAGGACGTTCGGACACGGAATAACACACACCAAGAAAGAAAAGATAAATATTCCTTATACTGTTTTTGTAGACATTAAAAACATAGGCACTCCCAAGAAGGAAACAATTATACTACCCGAAATGGAACACGTTAGAATTCCGAATATTATCAACGGACGCAATGTTATCGACCAAGAGATTTGGGAAAGGTTAACTTCCAAACAGCAAGCACATCTGACACAGATTGACACCTGGGACGCCTATGATGAGTTGATAAAGTGGTTCAAATCCGAAGATAGAAAGCCTTCTTTCTACATCGGAGCATTGCAACAGATTTACAATAGAACAAAGAGACTTGAAAAGTATGTGCATAAAACGCAAGTCATTGAAACGCATACTCTAATTAATGTGGATATAGACATCAAAGTAGTTACAGACGGTTTCCAGTGGAATCACCACATCAACGGCGGTTCGATAGAAAAGTGCAAAGGACAAATAATAAGAAGTTATGCTTTCAACATTCCAAGAAGTGCGATGATAAAATCTTATCTTAAGGAGGTGAAAATATGATGCCGAATTACGTTCCGCAGTGGTATGTTTGGGTAATAGGTATTCTTTTGCCCATTGTAGTTCAACTGCTTACGCAAAAAGATTGGGCGAGATGGAAGAAATCGCTTGTCGCTTTTGGTGTTGCCGTGCTGGCTGGGCTTGGCGCAGTGTGGGCGTCGGGAAAATTTGATGTAGGAAATGCGTTGGCGACAATCGGATTAATCTTCACGCTCTCGCAGTTGTTCTACGACCAATTCTTTAAAAATGTTTTCAAGAAATAGCACGCGGGGGCGAAAGCCCCCTTTCATTGACAATTGATTTTGTTCAGTGTTGACAACGTAGTTGACAAAAACGGACGATTACGGACGATTATGAACGATTACGACCGATTATGACTGATTACGACCGATTTTGTTAAGGAAAGTGCATAAGAATGAGAAACATAATATACTTAAAAGTATAGTAATCATCAGCATAAGGAGGTGTTTATGCGGATAAAAATAACAGTTGAGAAAATACCGGAAGACAGGTTTGACAAGCAGGGAAACGACAAAATGACATTAGACATTTCAAATGAGAAAGATATATTTGACTTCATTCCCGTGCTGAAATTAATCCTTATATTCATTTCTTTTCCCGAAACAACAATCAATGCCATTTTCAGGGAGGATGAATGAAATACGAAGAACTAACACCGGAGCAACGAGTTTTTATCTTAAAGGCAAATGGTAAACAGTTGCGTGATTTGGCATATCAATGGGATATAACAGAACGGACTTTGCGGAATTGGCGACAAAAGACAAGAAATGAACATATAGAACACCCGGAAAAAGATATTACAACAATTCAAGAGATATACTCCGCATACAAGAGAATGGATTCGCATATTTATTTCACGCCAAAAGAAAAACACGGATGGATCGCATTAGGTTTCTGCGGAGACTGGCATTTGGAAAACATTAACACAGATATAAATGCTTTATCAAGAACAATAGACACTATTGTGGAAA
>JAGHAO010000132.1 GCA_021161495.1 Caldisericaceae bacterium
GGAGAATGCATATACGGCTCTCTAAGCGGTTTGCCGTTTATGTAAACTTCATTGTTTTTAATTTCAATTGTTTCTCCCGGCAAACCGATGATGCGCTTTATATACCGCTCTTTTTTGTTGGTAGGAGGAATAATAATTACTATGTCCCCCCTTCGAGGAGGATGAATCTTGTACGAAATTTTATCAACCAATACAAGATCGTTGGGATGAAGAGTCGACACCATCGACGTCATCTCGATCCTATAAGGTTGTATAATATACGTCCTAACAACAAAAGCAGTTACAAAAGCCAGGATTATAACTAAAATCCAGCTTTTTAACTCCTTCACTTTTTGGTAGCCTTCTTCTCCTTAACGATCTGCGCTTTACCCACTCTGCTTCTCAGGTAATAAAGTTTTGCCCTTCTTACGTCTCCGAGCCTCTTTACTTCGATTTTCTTAATCATAGGAGAATGAAGAGGGAAAACTCTTTCCACTCCGACTCCGTAAGAATTTTTCCTAACGGTGAAAGTTTCGTTGATTCCGCCGTGTTTCCTTGCGATGACGGTTCCTTCGAAAACCTGAATCCTTTCTTTATTCCCTTCCTTTATGCGGACGTGAACCCTTACGGTGTCGCCCACGTGAAACTCGGGAATATCTTTCTTAAAATATTCCTGTTCAATTGCTCTGATTTCGTCCATATTATTCAACTCCTTTCAAAAAATTTCACCTAATCCGAAATATTATATCGATTTATGCCTTTTAAGCAATACTAAAAATTATTTATGAACAGAATATGAAAGCGCCTTACCCGAGGAATTTCCTGAAACTCGCTGCATTTACAACAAGTTCCGAAAGGTTCTCCGTCCTGTTTTCGGCAAGGGATTTCAAAATGCAGCCCGTTGTTTCCCTATGCAATTTGTGCATTTCGAAGTCCCCGAAAAATTCCTTTACCTTGACTTTTATCTCGGCGGGGACGAAAGGAGAATCCGGATTGTAAAATTTGAGCGCGGCGCGGAGGTCGTCCTCAAAGTGCAGGTAAACCGTTTTTGCAAACTCGTAATCCTTTTTTGTAAGCGCATTCAGTCCTAAAAGTTCCGGAGGGAACCCTATGGAATACATCGAGGCGGTGAATTTTATTGCGCGTGGAAGTTTCACCCCGTTCACTCCGCGCGAATATCCGAAAAGTCCCACGTGAGGTTTTCTTTTTCTCCTGCCCGGAATGTATTTTGAAACTCTGTTTATTATCGCTGCGAGTTCCGCAACCTGCGCCCCGTAAACGGAAGAGTATTTGCTTATGAGAGTCATAATTTTCGCTTCGTCGAATTTTTGCGGCTCTTCTTCTTTCGAATTCTTTACCTTCGTTACGGCATTTTTCACGACGTCTGGCGGGTAATCGTATTTGAACGCGGACTGCACGGTAAACGTATGCGCTCCGGCGTATTCTTCCAAAACGTTTTGCACGTTCACCGGGCTGAAATGTCCCCTGAACGGCGAAGAGCCGGCGCCTACAATCGGATATATTTTGACTCCGCTCTGTTCCGAAAGACTCTTAAACTTATGGAGTGCGATTTTGTTAATCACCGTCGCGCTCAAAAGCCCGTAATTGAGGGCCGGGTCGGAACGCGCAAGAAAAACCCTCTGATATGAAAGGTTTTTGCCTTTTATATATTCGCGCAGGGTGTCCGCCGCGTTCAGGATATGCTCCATATCCTCAAAAAGCGGAATCACATTTATCCGCTCCGGAGCGAATTTTCCTATCCAATCCCTCACTTTTATGTCGGAGACAATTTTGTTCTGTTTACCTGCAACGAACTCCTTGTAATATGTGTAAATTCTGTTTATTGATTCCGCAGTCGTCGCCATCGGAAGAATAACCTCGAATATCGGGGCAATGTCGTCTCCGTAAAAAAACCTCGCTGCATCGAACGAACGTGGTATGCTTTCCAGAGTTTCGAGAAGAATTTTCGCTTCCGCTTTTTCCACTTCGGGATTGGGAACGCGCAGCGTTATGAAAACATCCTTGCCAAGTTTATTTTCCATAAAAAAGCCGCGGTATTTGGTAAAAAGTTTTTTCACAACGAAATTGTCAACTTCTTTGCCTTCGTAATCCCACATCTGCTCGTCGCATCCGAGATGCGAAAAAACATAGTATGCTTCTTTTATTTCATCTTCTCCTCCCAGCTCCGGACTGTCCGTAAAAAACGGAAAGCTCACGTTGTCAGGGTGCTGAGTGCCTCATACACTTAGGTACTTTCATATTTCTTCACTCCTCTCCCTCTGAAAATTTTTATATTATACGGAATTCGGCAAAAACAAAAAGGGTTTTTAATCTTTACCGCAAAGAGTTGGAATGTTCTCGTCCCAAAGTACTTATTCCGCTATCCTGAACAGTTTCCTTTCTATTATCCTGAGACGTGTAACTCAGGGCCTTAAATCAAGAAAACACATTTCCCTCGAAACTCCTATTCTCTCTTTTGTCACCCTGAAATCCCTGCCCCCGTCCCCCTGAGGTGTTTTTACTCAGGGCCGCGTATTTTATTCGTTGACAAAGTACATCTCGTAGGCAAAGCGAGGAAGAC
>JAGHAO010000163.1 GCA_021161495.1 Caldisericaceae bacterium
AGTGAAAGAGATCGTCGAAAAATTCGGAGTGGATATTAAAAAACCGATCATTGTCCAGATTTCACGATTCGACCCGTGGAAAGACCCGCTCGGAGTGATCGACGTTTACAGGGAATTGAAAAAGAAACACAGAGATATTCAACTCGTGCTAATAGGTTCTATGGCAACAGACGATCCGGAAGGATGGAAATTTTATCAGAAAACGTTGAGGTATGCGGGCGAAGATAAAGACTTATTCATTCTTTCGAATCTCGACGGAGTGGGAAATAGAGAAGTAAACGCTTTCCAAAGAGCGGCAACGATTGTTTTGCAAAAATCAATAAGAGAAGGGTTTGGGCTTACCGTGTCCGAAGCGCTGTGGAAAAAACGCGCCGTAATAGGCGGGCGCGCAGGGGGAATCACCGTTCAAATCCGGCACGGTGAAAACGGGTATCTTGTTAGTTCCAACGAAGAGTGCATCAAAGCGATTGATGAGTTGTTATCAAATGATATGAAAAGAAAAACTTTTGGTATGGCGGGATATGAAACCGTTTCAAGAAAATTTTTAATTACCCGTCATATAAACGATTATTTTTCACTATTCGAAAAGATAAAAAAGATTAAAGGACAAAGCTAAAGAGAAGCGAGTTTAATTGTTTATGCTACCGGGAAATTAAAATTCCCCCTTGACATAAATTAATTTCTTATTAAGATTAAGTAACAAATCATATTTTCAATGTAGTTAAATGAAGAAAGGAGGTAGTTATGAAAAAATTAAAGAGATTAGGAAAAATCATCACTATCTTAGTGATGATAGCTATGGTCTCGGCAGTTTTTGTTGGTTGCAAATCCCAGACGCTTTCCACCACTCCTTCGCAAGAGCAACAATCCCAACCTGCACCGAAGAATGTGTCGATAGTATTTGCGGTTGGAGGTGCACCCTCTGAAATAGATTATTGGCATAAGGTAATCGATGAATTCGAGGCAAAGAACCCGAACATCACCGTGAATCTTTTGAAACAGCCAATGGACTCAGGGACAAGAATGCAAACGCTCGTTACCCCATTAAGCGGTCATGAATCAACTCCCGATGTCTTCCTAATGGATGTTGCTTGGGTCGGACAATTTGCGGCGTCCGGTTGGCTTGCCCCGTTGAACGGTTATGTTTCTCAGGATAATTATGATACTTCCGTTTTCTTCAAAAAGGTTATTGATCTTGCCGACTCTTACAAAGGGGATCTTATTGCTTTACCTGTTTACATAGATGCAGGCTTGCTTTATTACAGAACCGACTTATTGAAGAAGTATGATTTCAGTGCGCCTCCGAAAACGTGGGAGGACCTTGTAAAAATTGCGGAAAAAGTTCAAGCCGGGGAAAGAAAAAATAATCCCAAATTCTGGGGTTTTGTCTGGCAGGGCAAACAGTATGAAGGTCTTGTGTGTGATTTCTTGGAGTTCATAGCAAGTAACGGAGGAAATATTCTTAATAAAGACGGACAGCCCGTACTGAATTCCGCCAATAATATTCAGGCACTTACTTTCATGGCCGATCTTATCCACAAATACAAGATTTCACCGCCCAGCACCTACACAGAGATGACAGAAGAGCCCGTAAGGATGACTTTCCAGAAAGGAAATGCAATGTTCGAAAGAAATTGGCCGTATGCATGGGGTCTTCATAATTCCGATGATTCTCAGGTTAAGGGTAAAACCGGAATAGCACCGTTGCCTCATTTCCTCGAGCATCAAAGTGCAGCTACATTAGGAGGATGGCATATAGGAATTAATACGTATTCGAAGAACAAAGAAGCCGCATGGAAATTTGTCAAGTTTGTCGAATCTTACGATGTTCAAAAAGGTTTTGCTATGAATCTCGGGTGGAATCCCGGAAGACAAGATGTATATAAGGATTCGGAAGTTTTGAAGAAAGCTCCTTATCTTGAAAAACTGAGAGAAGTGTTTGTAAATGCGATACCGCGTCCGAGTGTACCTTACTATACCAAGATGAGTGAAGCTATCCAGAAATACGTGAATGCTGCGATTGCGGGAAGAATGGATCCGAAGACGGCACTCGATAAGGCTCAGCAAGAAGTTGAACAAATAATTAAACAATACGGAAGCTAAAAATGAGTTTTAAGGGGAGAAGGGTTAAAAACAAGCCGAAAAATTCCGAACAGGGGCTTGCATATCTGCTCCTCTCCCCTGTTCTGATTCTTGTAGGAGGTCTAATTCTCGTACCTGTTTTGGGAACGTTTATAACCAGTTTTTTCCGCAATGTTACTTTTATGCCTCCGGCAAAATTTATAGGTATCAGAAATTATGCAAGAATTATAAAAGACCCCCAATTTTGGCAATCTTTACGGTTTACCGTCGCCTTTTCCGCAGTTGCCGTGGCACTGGAATCCATATTGGGAATGTTCTATGCTCTGGTTATCAACGAAAAATTCAAATTCCGTGGAATAATGAGGGCGATAGTATTGATACCCTGGGCGATTCCTACCATAGTATCGGCAAGAATTTGGCAACTTATGTACAATTATAGTTACGGATTATTAAATTATGTATTAGTGCATTTTCATCTCTGCACGCATCCTATAAATTGGTTAGGCTCACCGGTAAGCGCTTTTTTCTCCATAGTGACTGCCGATGTTTGGAAAACGGCCCCGTTTATGGCAATTCTGTTTCTTGCCGGTTTGCAAGCTATTCCTCAATCATTGTACGAAGCTGCCCGTGTCGACGGCGCCTCCATATCCCAGCAGTTTTGGAGAATTACGCTTCCATTGCTAAAACCTATTATAGTTATAGCCTTGATTTTTCGAACCATTGATTCGCTGAGAATTTTTGACTTGATATACGTTCTTACCGGCGGAGGTCCGGGAGGTTCCACTTCTTCCGTTTCTATGTATGGTTTCAAATCATACATTTTGGGCGATTTCGGATACGGTTCCACTGTTTCCGTAATTACTTTTCTTTTGATATTTGTCTTTACCGTGATATATCTGAAAGTGGGAAACTTTAGCGGAGGGTTAAAGGAAAATGAGCGATAAGACCAAGAAAAAGATATTTGTTATAATAGGTGTTATTGTGACTTCCATAATATGTTTGGTTCCGTTTGTATGGATGATTGTGATTTCGTTTTCCAAAAATCCCGATTTTCTTGGTTCCGTGAAAGTTTCGTATACATTTACGTGGAATAATTACAGACAAATTATTACATCCCTTGATTTACATATTATAGATTATTTTAAAAACAGTTTGATTATAGCAATTGTAGTGACCTTTTTCTCAGTTATGATAGGTAGTTTTGCGGGATACGCAATATCAAGAATCAGATTCAAAGGAAAGACATTTATTACTCTGGGGATTTTGGCAGTTTCTATGTTCCCTCAGATAAGTATAGTAGGATATATATTTGAACTTATGACAAAATTGGGCTGGATTAATACGTACAAAGCTCTTATTTTTCCGTACATAGCGTGGGTTATGCCGATTTCCCTGTGGATACTGATTAGTTATTTTATGCAACTTCCGAAAAGTCTCGACGAAGCCGCAATGGTTGACGGAGCCAACAGAATGCAAACATTGCTCAAAGTGATTTTACCAATATCCGCACCCGGTGTTTTTTCAACTGCCCTGCTGGTTTTTATCGCATCGTTTAATGAATTTATGTTTGCATTAATGTTAACAACGGACTATCATGCCCGAACGATCCCTGTGGGTATTGCTCTCTTCCAGGGACTGCACGGCCAGATTCCCTGGGGGCAAATTATGGCATCTTCCGCTATTGCCGCAATACCGTTGGTGGTAATGGTGCTTATATTCCAGAGATACATAGTTCAGGGCTTAACCGCAGGTGCTTTAAAAGGTTAAAAAACTAAAATGAAAATTAGTGTAATACCCCTTGCTGCCGGAGCAGACAAAGAAGTTAAAATCAAATCTTTTATTTCTCGAACTTTATCTAATAATACGAGTTTTGAAATTATCGAAACTATCCCTGAAAAAGGCCTCGCCGGGGATAAAATTTTTTTATTTGCCATCGTTACTGGAGGGACGGAATCGAAATTCAGGGAGATTTTTCAGCGTTTTTCTCCGCCTTACATCCTGATTTTTAACGAATATAACAATTCTCTTCCCGCAGCAATCGAAATCCTTTCCTTTTTAAGAAAAAACG
>JAGHAO010000092.1 GCA_021161495.1 Caldisericaceae bacterium
CTCCAGAATGACCCCACCCTGTCACCCTGAGCGTTTTTTGCGCTCTTTTCCTTGGCACGCATTACGCCAAGTGGGTCTCGTTTTTAATTCCCTTATCAGAGTGCATTCTAAAAGCGAAAAAAGACGAGATTCCGGATCAAGTCCGGAATGACAGAGTAAAGGCAAAATACGAGATTCTTCTGTCGCTACGCTCCATCAGAATGATCCCCACCCTGTCGCCCTGAGCGTTTTTTGCGAAGGGTCCTTTGTTTTGTAAAGCTTTTTGCAAACTCTTTAATCTATATTTAATCTATACATAAAAAATGTTTTACGTTCGTTCCATTTTGAGATAAGAAAAATTATGGTATATTAAAAATGAGGGTTCCCGCTCAACCAACAAATCACAGGAGGTGGTCATATTGGAGAATGCAATCGTATATTGCGAGGGTGCGTTCGGTACTCTTGACGGAAAAACGGCAAACGGCCTTGTCAGGTATTCGGAAAAGCATAAAATCGTAGGGGTAATAGACAGTACAAAAGAAGGAAAGGACGCCGGTGAAGTGCTTGACGGCGTGCCTAACGGCATAAAAATTTACGGCAGTTTGGAAGAAGCACTTAAAGAAATAAAAGAACCCGTAAAATATTTTATTTACGGTGTTGCTCCGAACTCTCCTTTTCTTCCGAGAAAACATATGAAGGTTATAAGGGAAGCGATCAGAAATAAAATGAATATCATAATTGGTATGATGAACTATCTTTCGGAAAACCCCGAACTTGTAAAAGAGGCGAAAGCAAACGGGGTAAAGATTTTTGATATAAGAAAACCTCCTTCAATGAGAAAACTCCATATATTTTCAAATAAAATAGCAACTGTTGACGTTCCGATAATTGCGGTTCTCGGAACGGATACGGCGGTGGGAAAGAGAACAACCGCAATAATTTTGCATAATGCCCTTAAGAACGCAGGAATCAAATCCGTTTTTGTCGCAACGGGGCAAACGGGAATTATGCAGGGTGCAAAGTACGGTGTTGCCCTTGATGCAATTCCGGGTGATTTTTTACCCGGCGAGGTTGAACATGCCGTAGTTTCCGCTTACGAAAACGAGCATCCCGAAATTATTGTTGTCGAAGGGCAAAGCGCGTTGGGGCACCCTGCGTTTATCGGCTCCTTTGCCATAATGAAGGGGGCGAGGCCCGACGGAGTGATTTTGGTGCATGCACCTGCGAGAAAAACGTACTGCGATTATCCGGATATCCCGATGACTACGCTTGAACGTGAAATTAACCTTGTGGAAACGATATCCGATGCGCTTGTGTTCGGAATATCGATAAACGGAAAAAAGCTTTCCAAAAGGGGAGTTCTTGGTATTGCAATAAATCATGAAAATATGAGCAGGGAAGACGTGGAAAAGAAGATAAAGGAATATGAAAGGAAGTTCGGCATCCCGGCAACCGACCCATTGTATTTCGGAGCGGACAAATTCGTTACGAAAATTAAAGAAGTATTCCTTAGATAGGAATTTTACATTCTTCTCCGTTTGTGCTACAATACGTCTCAAAAATTAAGGAGGCAGAGATGCAGAGAGAAGCAAAGTATATTTATTTTGACGGGAGATTTGTCGACTGGAAAGATGCGAAAGTTCACGTTCTTTCTCACGTTGTCCAATACGGCTCCGGAGTTTTTGAAGGCATAAGGTGCTATGAAACAAAGAAAGGCTCTGCGATTTTCCGCGGGCTCGACCATTTCAAAAGGTTTAAGGAATCAATGCGCATATACAGAATGGATGTGAATAAAACTCCGCAGGAGTTGGAAGACATTTCCAAAGAATTGATCAAAAAGAACGAACTCAAAGAGGCATACATCCGTCCTGTTGCATACAGGGGATACGGGGAAATAAAGCCCAACGCACTTTCTTTGAAAACGAGCCTTGCAATTGCCGCATTTTCCTTGGGGAAATTTCTCGCCGATGATTTTGAAAAAGGAATTTCCGTTATGGTGTCCACGTGGAGGAGGCCTGCTCCGGATACCGTTCCTATGCTGGCAAAAGCGGACGGAAACTACTTAAACTCACAACTTGCTTCAATGGAAGCGGAGGAATTCGGCTTTTCCGAGGCGATTATGCTCGACGTAAACGGCTTTATATCGGAAGGCCCCGGAGAGAACATTTTCCTTGTTAAAGACGGAGTGCTCTATACTCCCGCTATCGGGGCGTCGCTCCTGAAAGGGATTACGCGCGACTCCGTTATGAAAATTGCGGACAGGCTCGGCATTCCTGTGAAAGAAACATTTCTTCCGAGAGAATTTTTATACGTTGCAGACGAGGTGTTCTTTGCGGGAACCGCAGCGGAAGTGACCCCGATAGGTTATGTCGATAAGATCAGAATAGGAAACGGCAATATGGGAAATATAACACGTGCGATACGAGAGGAATTTATGAAAATTGTGCGGGACGGAGAAGACACATTCGGATGGCTTGACTTTATTTAAAATAAAAAAGGGGGCAATGCCCCCTATCCTATCCTTCTCCCTCGATTTTTTTTAAGAGTTCGTCAAACTTTTCTTCCGGATTTTCGTCCTTTTCGAAGATTTCCTCTAATGCTTCTTCGACTTCTTTTTCCAAATTTTTTTCGTCTTCTTTCATAAATAAGCCTCCCTTCCCTGCATTATTAATTTTTCACACCTTTTTCAGGTAGAAGTATTATAAACCCGAAATTTAAAAAAAATATTAAAACCGAAAAAATTAAAATTTGTTTTATCCCGGTTGTCCTGTAAACCGGCATAATAAGAATGACGCCTATAACTACCGATACCGCGCCTGAAAGTATCCTCAACTTTTTGGATACCGTGCGCTTTAATTTCTCGCCGATAAGCCCGCTTGCAATCATTGCAAAAAAGAAAAACAAAATCGTTGCTATAAAATTTTCTTTCATTTTTTTCACCTTTTGCTATTTTAACCAAAAATTCGTTTACTTCCAAATGCGATTAACCTAAAAACCTCACCTTTTATGCCTATATAATCTGAAAGATCCGATATTAATCTTTGCTCTGTTTTTAATCTTTTTCTTAAAAACGGTTGTAATTATAACTATGATAAACAGGATAAGAAAGAAACCATTCCGATGAAATTAAATCAAGGGAACACACGACAAATACGAGATTCTTCGTCACTCACTTCGTTCGTTCCTCGAGAATGACTACCTTTTCC
>JAGHAO010000084.1 GCA_021161495.1 Caldisericaceae bacterium
GGAGAACTCTCCGCTGTTTATGTAAATTGTCCTTTCTCCGTCCAGAGCCGCAACGGAAGGGTAAAATGAAATTTTTGCATTGTCCGTTTGTTTGAGAACTTCGATCTTATTAATATTAACGATGTCTGTTTTTCCCGGCATTATGGGAACTTTTATTTTAATCTTGCCTTCTCCGAGAAGGCACCTGCCCCAGAGGTCCGAACCTCTTCGGATAGGTGCATAATATGCGAAAATCGATGATAGGCCTATGGCTCCGGGTTCTGCGAAGTTTACGAATAGTTCTTTGATTTTGCCCGGGTCAATAACGGCTTTTGAGCCGGTAAAATCGCCTTTTATAATAGCAATATCCACAAGCGCAATGTCCTTTAACTCTCCTTTTTCAAAAATTTCAAGTTTTTTCTGTTTTAAGAGGAATCGGTTTTCTATTTTTCCCAATCTTTTTATTGCAGCGAGTGCGAGCCCCACCGTTGTCCCTTCGTAAAATTTCGGGAACGCATTGTTCGTGCCTGTGGAAACGGGGATAATCGGGGTATTCGTGATTCCTTTGCTAACCAGTCTGTTTGTTCCGTCTCCGCCGAGTACGATAATACAACAAACTCCGAGGCGCTCCATTTCAGTTGCGGATTTCACCGTATCGCATTCCCCTTCCGGCTTAAAAGGTAGAACGCTTACCGCATTTCCGAATTCTTCTTTTGCGTATTTTCCGAAACCGAATTCTTCCGGCATAAAAACGAATTCTATTTTTCCGAAATCGAGAGCGGTTCTTATGATGCGTTTTATAATGTTGAGTTTTTCGAAATTATTGAATGTAAATGCATCGGATACGATTCTTCTCATATCTTTGCCTGACTGCGGATTTGCAATTATCCCTACCTTCATTTTGCGAGCCTCCTTACAATTGTTGTCAGTTCATCTTCAGAGAAGTATTCTATCACAATTTTGCCGTGTTTTTTTGTGCCGGTTATCTTTACTTTTGTCCCTAAAACTTTTGTCAATGCTTCTTCCGTTTCAAGAATATCCCTTTCTTTTCTTGCAAGTTTTTCCGTATCTCTTACGGAGAGTTTGTTTTCAACAACTTTACGGTAAAGTTTGAGCATATCTTCTTCGTTTAAGGAAAGAAGGCTTTTTGCATGTCCGAATGTAATTTCCCCGTTTTCTATGCCCTTTTTGATTTCCGGCGGCAGATTCAATAATCTTAAATAATTTGTTACAAGGGGCCTGCTCATATTGAGCATTTTTCCGAGTTTTTCATCGGTAAGCCCGAATTCTTCTTTCATTTTTTTTATTGCTTCGGCGATTTCCAAAGGGTTTAAATTTTCTCTCCGGATATTTTCTTCGAGTGTCATTCTGAATGCTTCAAAGTTTGATAAGTTTTTTACAATGGCGGGAATTTCTTTTTTCCCTAAAAATTTTACCGCTTCAAGCCTTCTTTCTCCCGCTACAAGTTCAAAATAACTTCCTTTTTTTCTCACGACGATCGGTTGGATTATCCCTATGTCATTTATTGATTTTGCGAGATTGCGAACGGATTTTTCGTCAAAATGCTTTCTCGGTTGATAAGGAGAAGGAATTATTTTATCAACTGGAATAATTTCTATTTTTTCGTTCATAAAATTTTTGAGAGAAGTTTTGAAGTTTTATGAATTCCTCTGCTTCCCGTAAGAATTAATTTGCTTCTCGCCCTTGTGAGCGCTATCTTTAATAAAGCATTATTCGAGAATGCACCGCCGATTTTTCTTGTATCTGTAAATAAAATAAACACGATGTCTCTTTCTTCGGATTCGGATGGCAGTGAAACGGTTAGTTTTTGCATTTTGTCTTCGTCGAGGAGATACTCTAAGTATGATTTTTGCCTTTCGTACGGCACAATTATTTCTATCTGCGAAGGATCAATCCCTGTTTTTATAAATTCTTTTGCCGCATAAACCGCAAATTGCGCTTCCTCGGCATTCCATTTATTAGCATTTCCTCTTTCCTTTCCTTTTACGTTCACGTATAAGACAAATTTCGAAGGATTTATTATTTCAAAAAATTTCTTTTCCGCTTTTTTTGTATCGTTCGGTTTTATTTCAATATCTGCGGAAGGCTCCAATTTTTGAGTCATTATCGGCTGGAGGAAATGCAGGATGTGGTTGCCGAACCTGTATTCTTTTACAAGATTTATTCTGTTTGTTTCAGGTATTTTCTCTTCAAACGGAATAAAATTCGGTGGCGTAAGAAATACTACATTGCCTGCTTTTCCCATAACCGATTGTAAAATCGATTTTTCAACGGGGCTGTCTAAGGATACGATTACATAATCAAAAGAAGGCTTTTCCGTCTGCAATACTTTTTCATCTATGCCGTATATTTTGATTGCTCCGTTCTCCCCGACAAACTTACCGAATTTGGTTGTTATTGATCTTTGCATTTCCTTTTTCCTGCTTTGCGTAACTATGAGGAATGTTTTTCCGTATTTAAGAAGTTCAGAAATAGCTGCTATTGATACGTATTTTTTTCCGGTTCCGTGTTCGCCGGTTAGTGCAAAAAGTCCGTGCATATTTATTATTTTATTGACCGCTTCGTTTTGGATTGGATCGTCTTTTATAAATTCTTTGCTTTCGTATATGTCTATATTTGATTTTTTGTCTTGGAAATATTTTAACGGGGAATTTTCCGAATACGCAAAGTCAA
>JAGHAO010000130.1 GCA_021161495.1 Caldisericaceae bacterium
TTATATAAGTTATTATTTTTGTGTCAATACACATTTTAGTAACCGAAAAGCTTTATTAAAATCGTTGAAAGCAAATTATTTATCTCTACTTACCTAATATCATCCCGCACTTGTCTAAGTGCTTCATAATTCGTTGTCCTGTATTCGTTTAAGGGTTATCCCAAACTTGTTTCAGTGTCTCGTCTTTGTCGTGTTGAACTTGTTTCAGCACCTCGTATTTTCGTCATTCCGGACTTGATCCGGAGTCTCGTCTTTTTTCGCTTTCGGAATGCACTCTGATAAAAGAACAAAAAACGAGACCCTGAATTAATACACTTCAGGGTGACAACTAAAAAGTCACTCTGCACTCCTTTCCTCGCCGAAGGCGAGCACTCGTTTCAGAGTCTATTCTTTTTAAAAACGAGTACCACTTGGCGTAATGCGTGCCAAGGAAAAGAGCGCAAAATGCGCTCAATGGTGACAACTAATCTGTCGTGCTGAACTCGTTTCAGTACCTCGTATTTTGTCCTTTAATAGGAGTTTCAAGGGAAATGTGTTCCCTCGATTTAGAGACCTTAAGCAAAGACATTTCAGGGCGATAAAATAAAAACTGCCTTCCTTAACTTGAAACAAAAATAAAGAGCGTTTATGCCGGGATGGAGACTATTTAGTGGTTAGATTACAGGGAATGACTTCTGCAACAAAAAAGACCTCACAGCAGTCTGAACTGCAAAACACCTGTTGAATTTGAAAGGAGTCTTGCTATAATGTGGTCAAGCAGATACTCTCATTAGAAAGATCGGGAAGGAGGGTAAGGCAGTAGCATTTTAAAAGGAGATGAGATATGAGGGTGAAAACAAAGAACAATGGTCGTTTAGAGGAAAGTATATCCGAACAGTTCGGATATAAACGAGTTATCCGAAATTCAGCTCGGCACTGTAGAAATGGGGGGCAAGAATATGAAAACGCATAAATGGAAAGAACAGGATGATATTGTTACGCTCTATCTCTATAAATTCGGAATAAATAACATACCCTATACAATTGTAGACATAAGCAATATTTTGGGTATGAGTACGACGAGTTTAAGAATGAGAATTGCAAACTTTAAAGCATTGGACAGAAGAGGCGGACTTTATCATTATG
The DNA here is from genome assembly GCA_021161495.1 of Caldisericaceae bacterium. Lineage (GTDB taxonomy): Bacteria > Caldisericota > Caldisericia > Caldisericales > Caldisericaceae > AUK232. The sequence continues at coordinate 1,126 of JAGHAO010000130.1, forward strand.
CTAAATTATCAGAGAAAATTTATAATGAATATAAAGAATATCCAGAAAGTGAGCTACGTAACATTGTAATTAATATCCTATCAACCATGGAAAATAGAGGAAAGTAATATGCCGAGCCGAACTCTCCTCTTAGCTTCGGTGCTATTGCACTCGGACAACAGGTGCATGTCCGGCTTTGCTAACGCTCCGTCCAAATACCTTCCTTTACGGTCGGGAACTTCGGATACGCCCGGAAGGTTGGGCAAAATAGGGCTTAAAAGGTAAATTTAGGAGGAAAAAGATGATGGCTAACCAAATAATTACAATGGTCTTGATTGGTATATTCGCCGGTATAGTAACTGGTTTAACCGGTGCATCGGGGGTAATGGTGGTCGTCCCCTTGGTTAATCTTTTGCTGAATTTTCCGGTTCACGAAGCTATAGGAACAAGTTTAGTGGTAGACATCATAGCATCTTTAGCTGCATCTTATACCTATTACAAACACCACAATGTGGATTTGAAATCTGGCATATGGATAGCCATAGGGTCTATTTTAGGAGCACAGCTGGGTACAATTTTTGCAGCAAAAATGCCGGAATTTGGCTTAGGCGGAGCATTCGGAATTTTTCTTATCTTGATGGGCGCAGTAATATGGAAAAAGGGTTTGGACAGAGAATCCATAGCAAAGAGGTTCGGCAAAGTAGTGAAATTTAAGACGAAAACTCAGAGAATATTGACTGCTCTCATTTTAGGTTTTATTGTTGGTATTATGACGGGAATTTTCGGTGCAGGCGGCGGTGCAATGATATTCCTAATTTTGGTTTTCGTTCTAAATTTTCCTCTCCATCTTGCGGTTGGGACATCTACACTCATAATGGCAATAACTGCCACTTCAGGCGTAGTGGGATATGCTCTACACGGAAGTATAAATCCCCTTGCCGGTTTGATTATCGGTTTCAGCGCTGCATGCGGTAGCATCGGCAGTGCCAGATTTGCCAGTAGAGTTAACGAAGAGAGTTTGGCTAAGGTTATTGGGATAATATTCATATTACTTGGAGTAATTATGATTGTGATACGTTTAGTGTAGGGAAATATAAAAGTACACCGACTTTGCCTAACAGCGAGTACCTGGCTTTGCTTTGCTCCATCCGAATTGGTCCCCTTCTGTCGGAACTTCGGATATTCGCAAAACCTTAGATGAAATATTTATCGCAAGTTGCTATTGGAAATATCTAAAAATGTAAGACTTTTTAATTATTTGCTGTAATGATTATAATAAACGCAGGAGGTAAAAGAGTATGGATATAAAAAGAGCGATTGTAATAGTGCTTGACAGCGTCGGTGCGGGCGAAGCGGAAGACGCAAAAGAATACGGAGATTGGGGAGCAAATACGCTCCTTCACACACTTCAATATAATCCGAACGTCCACCTTACGAATATGGAAAAATTGGGTTTAAGGGGGTTGCTGTTCGGAGAAAAAGGAAATTACACGGCAGCATACGGAAGAATGCGCGAGCAGTCCAAAGGAAAAGATTCAACGAGCGGGCATTGGGAAATGATGGGAATTATCCTTAAAAAGCCCTTCCCCACGTATCCCAACGGATTTCCCAAGGAGATGATCGAAAAATTTGAGAAACTCACGGGAAGAAAGGTGCTTGGTAACAAGCCGGCATCAGGAACAGAGATCATAAAGGAGCTTTACGAGGAGCACGTGAAAACGGGCTACCCCATTGTTTACACATCCGCGGATTCCGTTTTTCAGATTGCGGCGCATAAAGACGTAATTCCCTTGGAAGAACTTTACAAGATGTGTGAAATTGCGAGAAATCAGGTGTGCGTGGGAGAAAATGCGGTTGCAAGGGTTATCGCAAGGCCATTCATAGGTGATTTGGAACACGGACTCGTTAGGACGTCCGAAAGAAGGGATTATTCTCTTCCGCCCGTCGGGAAAACGGTTCTCGACACGATGAAAGCAAGCGGAAGGGAAGTTGTCGGCGTCGGAAAAATTCATGACCTGTTTGCCGGTGTGGGGCTCACAA
>JAGHAO010000048.1 GCA_021161495.1 Caldisericaceae bacterium
ACATAATATATTATACGAGGAGGTATTACGCTATGGATAATTTTGTATTACATATTCCAACAAAAGTAGTTTTTGGAAAAGGTGAATTTAATTCATTAGGCAAGTATGCTTCTGAATTAGGAAAGAAAGCACTTATTGTAACGGGAAAACGTTTTGCAAAGGAATCAGGACTCCTTGATAAAGCATTGAAACAGTTAGATGAAGCAGGTGTTAAGTATGTTGTATATTCTGAAATAGAACCAAATCCTGAATCAAAAACAGTTGATAAAGGTGGGGAAATTGCACGAAATAAGGCTGTTGATTTTATTATTGCAATTGGTGGGGGAAGCGTAATTGATGCAGCGAAGATAATTAAAGTAGTTACGAAAACAAAGGTTCCTTGCTGGAACTACTTTGAAAGACCGCCTAAAGATGTCATTCCGTCCAATACTCTCCCGCTGCTTGCTGCTATAACTTTTGCAGCAACAGGATCAGAACTTGACAGTGCAGCAGTTGTAACAAACAGCATAAATAGAGATAAAAGAGGAATCTTTAACAACGAGTTATACCCAGCAATATCAATTATAGATCCGCTTCTTACCTTATCCGTGCCCAAGAAGGCTACAATCGATGGTGTTGTAGATATGTTCACTCATATATTTGAAAGTTACCTCTCATCAAATGCCTTTGCCTCCGTATCTGATAGAATTTCTGAAGGACTTTTAAAAGAATGCATGAAGCAGGGAGAAATAGTCTTTAACGACCCGCAGAATGTTGATGCAAGAGAGTCTCTTTCATGGATTGCAGCGCTTGCCCTTTCTGGAATACCAAATGCAGGAAGAAGGGGACCGCATCCGATACACAGGTTGGAACACCCAATTTCGGGGTTGTACGGTATCGCTCACGGAAGAGGACTATCAGCAATTATGCCTGCTTATTTAATCTACACATTTGATATACACAAAGATAGACTTGCACTTTTTGGTGAAATGGTTTTCGGGGTTGCAAATCCACGTGAAACAATGCTCAAAATTGTTGAGTGGCTTAAAAAAGTTAATGCCCTGAATGGATTAAAAGATCTTGGTGTGAAGAAAGAATCCTTAGAACTATTTGTAGAATCTGCTTTAAGGGACGACGGAAATAAAGATTTTATTAGAGCAAAAAGACCTCTTTACAAAGATGAAATTTTAAAGATTTACGAACTTGCCTACGACTATTCAGAAATTGAGAAAAAAATCATGGAACTTTTTTGAGGTTTGAAAATTGCAAAAAGGAGACAGAAGATGAAGAAGAGTTTTCTTATTTTATTTCTCGTTTTGATGCTGTTTATTTCTGGATGCAGTGTTTTTAATGAGAAGGAGGTTTCAATTAAAACAGTAAGTGTAAATACAGACGGAACTATCCACGTTGAAGGGAGAGGACGAGCCTTTGAAAGCACCATGGGCTTGAAAGTCGTTGACGAAAATGATTTCCTTCTATTTCAAGGTTCAATAACTACCGATGCAAAAGAAATGGATAAATTTGGTAACTTTAAGGAAGACATAAAATTAAACGTATTTCCCCAAACGGATAAAGTAAAGGTAGAAGCCTTTATTACATCACCAGAAGATAACTCTATAACAAACTCAGACGAGAAACTCATAAATTACGGAATGCCATACAAAACTGTCTATGCCTTTTATAGTAATACAAAACTTAATCCTGAAATGCTTGATTGCACAAAAGTTTTCCCTGTCGAAAGACGCATTGCTTCAAATTCTCAAAATCCTCCAATGGATACAATGAAAATTTTCCTTCTTGGTCCAACAAAAACAGAGCAAAGTAACGGTTATGTAATGTCAACTCCTAAAAATTTGACAATAAACAAAATTGAACAAATAGCTTCCAACAAAGTCCAAATTGACTTTGGCAAGGAATTTCTCAATGTAGGTGGCGGTTCATGTAGAGTTAGCGCAATTAGAGCAGAAATAACAAAAACTTTGCAACAATTTTATCCAGGATATGAAATCGTTATTTCTGCAAATGGAAATACCGAGGAGGTCCTTCAACCTTAATCAAGCAATCTTATACACTATTTTGGGATTAAGTTCCTCTACAATTTCAACAGTTTCAAAATATAGGTTTTTAAGTACTGAGACTATTTGATTTGATATTATATCAACAATTATCCAAGACGAGGCTCTACAAAAATTACAAGTTGGGGTAGAGGCTTCAAAAGAAACAAAAACTTTTATGTGATTTTGTCTATGGTAACTCTGCAGGTTACTACTAAAAATGTAAAGAGGTTGAGACGTTGGAAAGAAAGGATTGAAAAGAATAAGAAAGAAAAATTTTTGAGAAAAGGAAAATAAATGTAAAATTTTAAAGAGGAGGTGGAAACTATGGAGACTTCGAAAACTTCCATAAAGATTTTATTATGGATACTGTCGATTACTCTTATCGTGCTAACAGGGACGATTTTTCTTCAGGATTTTATTCCCCGGTATTTAGTTTTTCCGTCTATCTTTGGTGGAGGAATCTTGTTACTTATTTGCGGCATATGGCTTATCGTTTTAACAGTAAAGAGAAAAGTTCAGGGCAAACTCAGAAAGTTTTTGATATTAGCAGGTGTTTGTGCTGTAGGAATTATTGTTAGCATAATTCTTCACAACCTAATTTATGCTCTGTTTATATACTTATTTGGCCCGAATTTTTGGGCAAAGTTAGGAACAAATGACGAGGTTATTTTCTTTATTTTAGGTATTGTTGTATGTCCGATAGGGCTTGCCACCGGTATAATCGGAAGTTCGGTTCAACTTTCAAAAACACCTGATAACGTATAAAGAAATTCTGTTCGTCTAAACCGCAGGATACTTTGTTATTTTAATCTGTATTAGCGAAAAGCCTTTGTTTCTTAGTTTTTAAGAATGAGGTATTTTCATTACTCTATTCTATTGAAATAATGATTCTCTTTGTCCTGAATCGAGCCCTTCTTTTGTTTACTTTGAATCAGGCCTCTGTTTTGCTCCCCTGAGAATTAAGCCCCCTATATTGTTGCCTTGAAATGTACCCTTCCCTGTCGCCCTGAATTTATTTCAGAGCCTCGTTGTTGTTTTTTTATTGCCCATTTCTGTCACCATGAAACGTTGCCTTTTCGTCGCCCTGAGATGTTTTTACTCAGGGTCTTAAATCGAGGGAACACATTTCCCTCGAAACTCCTGTTGAAAACAAAAATACGAGATTCCGGATCAAGTCCGGAATGACAAAAAGAAGACTCTGAAACAAGCCCAGAGTGACAAAGACGAGATGCTGAAACAAAAAGTTCGGTATCTCATTGGTTTGAAATTAAATATTAGTGATGTATAATTCAATATGAAAAAGGCGGGTAATATTAGCAAAGGAAAGAAAAATGCTTAAAAAATACTTGGAAGAAATTTATAAAACATACGCAAAGGGCGATGCTCGGGAAGAGAGTTACTATTCGGCTTTGTCAAATTTACTCAAAAGTTATGCAAACTCTGTCAAAAAAAGCAATGTAGAGATCACGACTCTACCAAAGAAAACGGAGGCAGGCAATCCGGATTTCAGGGTATGGGACGGAGCTCAGCATATCATAGGCTATATCGAGGCAAAAGCACCCGAAGTGATCAATTTAGACAAAATACAGGCATCCGAGCAATTGCGGCGTTACATTAATACTTTTCCCAATGTAATGCTTACTAACTTCTTTGAGTTCAGGCTCTACCGCAACGGAAAACTCATAGATGATGTAACCATAGGGGTTCGAGATACTATGGTAAGGCTCGGGAAAGTGCCGCCTGCAAAGAACGAGCAAAAATTTAAAAACTTGCTTGCCAAATTCTTTTCGTTTTCTTTACCGAAATCATATACTGCCGAAACACTTGCAGATGAGCTTGCAAAGAAAACCCGCTTCCTGAGAGACGAAGTTATAAAAGAAGAGATAGAAGAAGAAACCAAAGGGAAGGAAGGTTCTTTAATAGGTTTTTACGAAGCATTCAAAAAATACTTGATAAATGATTTAAAAATAGGCGGATTTGTCGATCTGTTCTCTCAAACAATTGTTTACGGCTTGTTCTCCGCAAGAATGCGGGCAGGGGAAAACTTTGACAGAGTTCACGCATATGAAAGTATCCCCGAAACAATCGGTATACTAAAAGATTTGTTCAAATTTATTTCTCTCGGCGATGTGCCGGAGCAAATGAAATGGATTATTGATGATATCGCCGATGTGCTTTCGGTTGCCGATGTAAATAGTATTTTCTCAAAATATTACTCGGAAGGAAAAGGTAAAGACCCCGTTGTTTATTTTTACGAAACTTTTCTTTCCGTTTACAACCCCGACCTTCGCGAAAAGCGAGGCGTTTACTACACACCCGAGCCTGTTGTAAAATACATAGTAAATTCTCTGGACGAAATATTGAAAAGCAAAATGGGTATATCGGGCGGGCTCTCCGATGGCAAAGTAACGGTGCTTGACCCTGCGGCGGGCACGCTTTCGTTCATTACGGAAGCGGTGCAACTTGCGGTAAAAGAATTTACGGAAAGATTCGGCACAGGCGGAAAGCAAAAGTTTATAAAGGAACACATCCTGAGAGATTTTTATGCGTTTGAATTAATGATGGCGCCGTATGCAATAGGGCATATCAAATTTTCATTTATTCTTGAAGAAGAAGGATACAAATTAAACAAAGACGAACGCCCGAAGTTCTACCTTACGAATACGCTCGAGATGAAAACACTTGAAAAAACAAATCTGCCGCTTATGAGTGCGCTTTCCGAAGAGTCGCACCTTGCGGAGAAAGTAAAAAAGGATACGCCCATTCTTGTAATAATGGGTAATCCGCCGTATTCGGGAAGTTCCGCAAATAACGGGGAGTGGATATCCAAAACAATTAAAGAATACTATCAGATAGAAGGTAAACCGTTAAAAGAGAAAAACCCTAAGTGGCTTCAGGATGATTACGTGAAATTTATCCGTTTCGCCCAATGGAAAATAGAGCAATCGGGCGAAGGCATAATAGGTTTTATAACAAACCATTCGTATCTTGATAATCCTACGTTCAGGGGAATGAGATATTCTCTTTTAAAAAGTTTTGATGAGATCTACATATTGAACCTCCACGGGAATTCGCTAAAAAAAGAAAAATGCCCGGACGGTGGTAAAGATGAAAATGTATTTGACATAAGGCAGGGAGTTGCAATAGCGTTTTTCATAAAAAGAAAAGATTTCAAAGGAGATAAAAAGGTATTTTATGCGGATCTGTTCGGGCTGAGAAAAGAAAAATATGAATATTTGTTAAATAATACAATAAAAACTACCGAATGGGCGGAGATTTCGCCACACAAAGAGTTTTTCTTCTTTGTGCCGAGAGACGAAAGAGGGTTGGAAACTTATGAAACATTCCGGAAAATTACCGATATTTTTCCTTTGAACGGGGTTGGAATGACAACTGCAAGAGATAAATTTGTTATTGATTTTGATAAACAGGCATTGCTAAATCGGATAAGGCTTTTCAAAAACAGCAGCGATTATTCCGATGACGAACTCCACGAAATTTTCGGTATAAACAAAAAGAAAGGTTGGAGTATAAGGAAGGCTGTGCAAACGCTTGAAAGTATTCCGGATAATGAATTGGAAAAATATATTTTTCCTGTGCTTTACCGTCCCTTCGACAAAAGATGGATCTTTTATCATGATGCAATAGTATGGAGAACAGTAAAAAGAATTATGCAGCATATGATGAAGGAAAATTTGGGATTGATAACTGTGAGACAGGTAGCAGAAGGCGTTTTTAATCATGCTTTTATATCAAACAGTATTATCGAAAGCCGGATTACATTAAGTAACAAAGGTATTGCTTATCTATTTCCTCTTTATCTTTATCCTTCTTCCGATAACGATCTTCACCTTCCTCCCCTCTCCGAAGAAAAACCTGCCTCTGAAGATAAAGACGATCGGGACAAAAAAGTTCCCAACTTAAAAGCCGAACTGATCAAACAGTTAAACGAAACTTACAAAACGGATGTAACTCCCGAGGAAATTTTCTACTATATCTATGCGGTGCTTTACTCAAACATTTACAGAGAAAAGTATGCGGAATTCCTAAAAATCAATCTTCCTCGTGTTCCTTTCACTGCGGATTACGGTATTTTCAAAGAGATGGCTCAATACGGAAAGGAATTGGTAAACTTGCACTTGCTCAGATCCGATAAATTAAATACTCCCGTAGCAAAATTTCAGGGCGGCGGCAACGGGTTTGTGGAAAAGGTAAAATACGACGAAAGCAAGGAAAGGGTATACATAAACAAAAACAACTACTTTGAAAATGTGCCAAAAGACGTATGGGAGTATCAAATCGGCGGGTATCAAGTGTGCGACAAATGGCTCAAGTCAAGAAAGGGTAGAAAACTTTTGCTGGACGAAATAGAGCGATACTGCAAGATAACAACAGCAATAAAAGAAACTATTCTGTTTCAAAAGCAAATAGACAGTATTTACCCAGAGTTAGAAAAGTCGGTAATAAGTTAATAGAATTTCTATTTTTATATTTCCGGAGAGGGCGGCAAGTTTCTCATATGGGCGGAAAGTTTTATAAGTTCTTTTACGTAGTTTATTTCTTTTTCGCTTACGCCGGACTGCCTCATTATTTCATTTTCACTTATGTTATGTTCTAACCCAAATAGGATTTGGTCAAGCGTTTCATACTTCATTTGCAAGGCAAATTCGTCAGTAATACCGGGGATTAGATCAGGCGAAGGGGCTTTCTCTATAATTCGCTCCGGCACGCCAACAAACCTTGCAAGTTCTTTTACCTGTGTTTTATAAAGGTGCGCGATTGGATCAATATCTGAACCCGAATCACCGTACTTTACGAAGTACCCCGTGAGTTTCTCGGTTTTATTGCAGTTCCCTATAACAAGGTAGTTATACAATTCTCCGTAATAGTACCACATTGCCATTCTTATTCTGTGCTTTATTCTGTGGTATGCTATGCCTTTCCTTAATTCTTCATCTCCTTCTCCGCCTTTTAAGGTTTTTAAAAAAGTAGTTTCGTTTTCGTCTTGGTGTGCTTTATACCTGTTTATTACGTATTTTTCCTGAACTTTTCTCGGTATGCCGAATGTAGAAGGCACAATTTTATATGCACCCGTTGCTTTTATAATAGGAGTTATGTTTATCTCCTTCAGTTCAATACTAAGCATTTTTGCAACAAGCTCCGCGTCTTTCTTGCTTTTAGGATGGCTGTCTCTCTCAGGCATAAACAGAGCGAGCACTTTTTCTCTTCCGATTGCCTTTACAGTAAGAAATGCGTCCAATGCGGAGTCTATTCCGCCGCTCAGCCCTATTACTGCACCATCCTTATGAAATTTTCTTACGTTCTCTCTTATAAATTCCGTAATTTTTGAAATGGTTTTTCTTGGCTCTTTTAATTTTAGTTCTTCTTTGATGTTCATCTTGCTCACCTCTTGTAAAGATTATATCACGGGAGTCGAGTATTACATAATTAATATGTGCGAAGTGTTGTTTAATATTCTGAGATGAAAGGGTGAATACAAGATTCACCCCTCTTCGTTTTACTTTTTCGAGTTTAGTTTGCTTGAGAAGTACGCATACATTGCATCATAAAGGTAAAATTCCTTTTCAAGAGTTTCATAATCGTCTTTGCAGATCATTCGGTATCCGCGGGCGAGCTTATCAAGAAAAGCGGATTCAGGTGGTGCATCAGGAGCTTCAGTATCCGCACCGCTTACTATTTTTTGAATCTCTTTTACCGCGGGGTCTGTAATATTATATTTTTCCACAATTGCGTCAAAGGAGCATTTGTTTCCGTGATGCCCTAACTCAACTCCCGGCAAATCAAACGGAATGCCCTCTTTGATTGTTTTCGGATCCGTATCGCGGGGAATAAAAATGAATTCCGCATCTTTATCAATAAATCTTTTGATAAGCCACGGGCATGCCACCCTGTCAACGTGTACGTGTTCCCTTGTTACCCATTTCATAACCCACCTCCGTAAGTTTTATTTTTTATATTACACCTTTTAATCCAATAAGTCAAATTGAGGATTATTGTTAGAAACTTTTATAATGTAAACGTAAATCTATTCGCCAACTTTGTCTGTGGTTTTTTTGTGATAGGGAAAAGAGAAAGTAAACCATCCGTTTTCCATTGCTTGAAGGAGATAAAAAATATTTCAATTAAACGGCCATCCGGGTTGGAAAAATACTGAAATAAACCTCTCGTTTACCACCCTGCGATGTTTCCTCCCTGTCACCCTTGGGCGTTTTTTGCGCTCTTTTCCTTGGCACGCATTACGCCAAGTGGATCTTCAATTCGAGGGAACACATTTCCCTCGAAACTCCTATTAAAATACGAGATCCTGAAATAAATGCTTGCCTTCGGCAAGTAAAGGAGTGCAGGATGACTTTTTGTTTGTCGCCCTGAAATGTCCCTTGCCTCGTCACCCTGAAATGTATTAATTCAGGGTCTCGTTTTTAATTCCTTTGTCGAAGTGGATTTCCAAAGCGAAAAAAGACGAGATTCCGAAACAAGTGCTCGCCTTCGGCGAGGAAAGGAGTGCAGGATGACTTTTTAACCTCCGTCACCCTGAGATGTATTAACTCATGGTCTTCAAATCGAGGGGACACATTTCCCTCGAAATTCCTATTGAAAAGATGAGGTCCTGAAACGAGTTCAGCACGACTGGTTTAAGATCCTGAAATAAATGCTCGCCTTCGGCGAGGAAAGGAGTGCAGGGCAGGGTTCAGTATGGCCGGTTTGAGAACCCGAAACAAAACTTAGAGAAATACGTCCCAAGAAAAAGAGTATAGTACAAGTACCTTTTCGTTATCATATCGAAATATAATCATAAGATCATTATTAGTCAAACAAAGATGTTAACATTTACACCAAAGCGCTCATTCCGGAACGTTTTTCGGCAAAGATAACCGCTTTCCTGAAAAGAGCAATGCCGAGCGGGAGAAGGATTGCGGCAAAAAAGAACATAATAATCCCGGCATTTCTTAAACTTATTCCCGAAGCAAGCCCGATTGCGGAGCGTACCGTGGAAATCATATAATAGTGAGGGAAAATTTTTCCTATCCACCGCATATAAACGGGGAAAAGGGTAAGTGGGTAATAGACTCCGGAAAAGAGCCTCACGAGCGTGGAGACGCTCCAGCTTACCGGCTCCCTTCCTTGTTTTACTTCAAGGAAAAAGAAGGTGGAAGCCCCTATCAGGGAAATCCCGAAAATTGCCGTTATAAACAACAGGTAAATGATAATAAAAGAAATGAGCTTTGAGAATTCTATTGCCGGAGCTTTAAGAAGAGGCCAAACAAGGAGCAAAATCGAAATTTGTATCAACCCGTTAAATAGAAAAGTGTAAAGGAAATTACCCGAAACAAGCGCAAACACCCCGAAATCCGAAGTGTCGTAAACTTCAAGCCTCTTTTCCCAGAACGCTTTCGAGAGCGTGTTGAACGGTTCTTTCATAAGTTTGTCCGCGTTCTGGAAAATGATAACTCCTATGAGCATATATCCCACATAGTTGCCTATCGCTCCCTTTACGCTGCTTGAAGTTTTTTGAACGAACAATGCGACAAATAACCAAATGCCTACATTCACGTATTCCCTTATTATATCCGTGACGAATCCCGTAGGATAAAGCAGAGATGCGCGGAACCTGAGTTTCATAAAGGAAAAAACGGATTTTATCCTGTTCATTTTGCCCTCCCTGTAAGTGTGAGGAATGTTTCCTCAAGTGTGGGCGAACTGCTTGCAACTTCTGAAATTTCGATATTTTCATTTACGAACTTATGCAGTATTTCATTCATCGCATCGCTGAATATCGGAACGGTAAAGCGAAAAACTCCGTTTTCGTAAACGGCTCTGAACTCCGCAAAATGCGAAATGATTTTGTCCGCTTTTTCCGGGCTTGCTTTTGCCCTTATTTCTATTTTTTCCGTTGCGCTGATTCTTCTGCGCAGGTTCTCTATGCTGTCCGTCGCAAGCATATTCCCCTTTTCCAAAATCATTACCCTGTCGGAAAGTTCTTCCGCTTCGTCAAAATAATGGGTTGTAAGGAGAATTGTTGTGCGGAATTCTTTTCTTATGTCCCTTATGAATTTTCTCAAAGAGAATTTTGATTCCACATCGAGCTTCACGGTGGGTTCGTCGAGGAGCAAAAGCGGGTGGCGGACAAGAATAGCACGCCCTATTCCCAATTTCTGGCGCATTCCGGCGCTGATTTCCATTGCCCACCTGTTTCGCACATTGTATAAACCTAAAATTTCGAGAGTTTCTTTTACGCGTCTTTTTGCCTCCGCATCGTCCAATCCGTAAACAACAGCCCAGAACAAAAGGTTTTCCTCTACCGTAAGTGTAGGATCCACTCCCACATCAACGGTGGGCGCGACAAGGCTCACATTTGCCCTGATTTTTTCGGATTCTTTCAAAAGGTCGTATCCTAACACAGTGCCGTTACCGGAATCAGGCAAAAGCAATGTGCAGATGATTTTTATAAGAGTTGTTTTCCCTGCTCCGTTCTTCCCCAAAACGGTGAAAATTTCGCCTTCGTTTATGGAAACACTTATGTTGTTTAATGCAGTCTCTCCGCCGAACTTTTTTGTGATTCCGTTTAAATTTACAATGCTCATTGCCACCTCGTCAAAGTTCCGTTTCTCCTCGCTCTTTCTATGCCCAACGCATAAAGGTAAAATCCTAAGAAAAGGAAAACCACAGACATCGCAAGCAGAATTACGAGGTCGGAGAAAATCGGGGAAACATGCCAGATTTTTTGTATGGGAAGCACGGGAATGTTCGGATTTCCTCCCGGTATCATAAGCCTCCTCAACGCATCAAGCGCATATGTGTGGGGCAAAACGGAAGAAACAAGTTGCAGCGAATACGGAAGCACGGATATCGGGTAGAAATATCCTGCGGCAAGTGCGATAATTATATCCTGGAATATAAATTTCACAGGCTCTGTTCCCACCTTCAAGTTAAGCAAAAAGAACGAACTTGCGCTTATCATTCCTATTCCGAACGTGGAAATTCCGAGCAGGATTACAATTAAAAGAATCGTGAAAGGCTGCATAAACCTGAACGCTGCCCCGAAAAAGAGAGTGCCGAACAGGAAGGCGAGTAAGACCCGGGGGTAATCATCCAGCACGGAGCGGTACATTATCCCGATTACGGGTGTGACTAAAGAAAGCGGGCTCAAAAGGTACAGATCCATTGTGCCGTTCCAGTAAATCCTCGCAACTCTGTCGTAAGGGTCTCCCAAATTCGTGTAAGAAATATAGTAGGCGGAGAGCCCCAATACGACAAAAGACACGTAATTGTTCCCGTAAGGTGCAATGTTTGCATGCTTTCCCATAAGAAGGCTCAGCATAAAAAACAAAGCGGAATTTATGAAAACGTCCAGAATCCATGTTACAATGTTTACTTTATATGAAGTCCAGATGACGTATTCTCTTTTTGCAAACGCAATTACGGAGCGCAATTGAACGATGAAATTACGCATATTTCACCCTGTAAAGGTAAGCATCTTTCAAACTCATCCTGTCTTTTCTCATATTAAATATTTTCACGTTGTGCTTCAGCAGGATTTTTACGAGTCCGTTTACCATTCCTCTTTTCACGAGCAGCCTAACCTTGAAAACTCTGTCCAATTCTATAAGTTCTTTCGGAATATCGCCTTCGATTATGCCTTTTCGGGAAAGTTCTTTGCGGATTTCATCGTCAAATTTACTCAATTGGAGTTCGTAAGGAATTGCGTTTTTCTCCCTCAAAAGTTCTTCTGCGGTTCCTATGCCAATTGTTTTCCCTTTTTTCAAAAGGAGTGCACGCGGATTGTAAATATCAAGATCCGTAAATTCGTGAGAAGATATGAGAATTGTTTTCCCTTTTTTCGCCTCCGATTTTACGAGTTCGGAGAGTTGATGTCTTTTTTCCACGTCGAGGCTCACCCCGGGCTCATCGAGGTAAACGATGGGCCTGTCGATTACGAATCCGCGTATCACGGCGACTATTTGCCTCATTCCGGCGGAAAGTTCCGGAATTTTCTTGTCGAAAAAGTCTATTCCGAAAAATTCGCCCAACTCTTTTGTTCTTTTCTTGGCGTTTTCTTCCCTTACTCCGGACAGAATTGCGTATTGCAGGATGTTTTCCATTACCGTAAATTGCCACTCCAACGCCATCCAGAAAGATGCGGACACAAAAGAAACATTTCCTTTAAGTTTGTTGTGCTCTTTTACAATGTCCTTTCCTAAGACGGTTCCGGCACCGCTCGTGGGATAAAGAAGCCCGGAGAGGATTTTCATAAGTGTTGTTTTCCCCGCTCCGTTCGGCCCGAGAACGGCAAAAATTTCCCCCCTGTTTACCGAAAAACTCACGTCCGTAAGTGCGTAGACCTCATTCTCTTTTATTCTGCGGAGCCTCATTATATTTGCGACCCACAGACCCGGCCCCCTTTCCTTTTTTCTCAAAGGGAACGGATTGAAAACTTTTTTCAAATGAGAAACGTCTACCGCACTGTCCATAGTCTGATTATACGAAAAACAGAGCGTTTTTAAAAGTTGTAAAATAACATTCTTTACGCTTCGCTTTATACGGTATAACATTTTTGTCAGAGAGATACGTTTGTCCGGAAATTTCGAGAACCTGTTTTGAAATCTTATCATCATCCCGAACTGTGTCCTGCACTCGTTCCCTCGTCGAAGGCAAGCACTTTTTTCAGGATCTCAAAGCAGTTATGCTGAACTTGTTTCAGAGTCTCGTATTTTTATGCTTTTGGAATGCACTTTGGTAAAAAATTAAAACAGACCCTGAATAAAGACATTTCAGGGCAACAAAAGCGGGGAACATTTCAGGGCGACAACAAAAAGTCACTCTGAATTTATTTCAGAGTCTCTCTCACTTTGCTTTTGGAATACACTTTGATAGAGGAATTAAAAACGAGACCCTGAATTAATACATTTCAGGGTGACGGGGGCAGGGACATCTCAGGGTAACAAGAGCGGGGTTATTTCAGAGTGACAGGGAGGAGTATTTCAAGGCGACAAAAAATATTCCGGAGCGACGGAAAAAATGAAACTCTGCGTTAATACGCCTTAGGCAACAAAACAGAAACGCCTCAGAATAACAAAACACAAATAAAAGAGAAAAATTAAACACGGTTTGTAAAAACCGCGAAATTTTTTATAATCAAACTTAATATGAAAAGAGTGTTGAAATGCGTAAGATGCGGAAAAGAATACCCCATAGA
>JAGHAO010000032.1 GCA_021161495.1 Caldisericaceae bacterium
GACGTAGGGCCCATAGAACTGAAATCCGCTATAGTATCAAGCGGTTTTGTAACACCGAATTTTATCTTCAAACCTCTGTGCAGAAGTTTTTTTAAGTACCTTCCGTCAACCTCGGTAATAAAAATGGTTGGAATGAATTTTTTGTTTGCATCGTCAGGGTTTACGACAAGTGTCGGAGAAACTATGCCCGGTATGTTGTTATAAATAATTACTCCCGTAGCACCGGCTGCCTCCGCATTCAAAACCTTGTCGCGGAAATAAAGCGCATTCTCTCCGATTGGCCCTCTGCTCACCAGGGCAATCTTACCTCTGAGATCTAGCCCGTAAAAATCCGTCTTCGAACCGTAGCCGCACGGAACCACATCAAACTCTTTGTCCGCAGGAAACGGAGGAGAAACATCCGCATAATCGCCGATAATCTCTTTCTCAAATCCTCTCGGGGCAACTACCTCTATTGAAGGATGTGCCGCATCATCGGCAGCTGCAACGGCAATCGCTTTCGGAGCACCTGCAGGAGAGCCGAGGGGATATGGAGTAGATTTTGACCTTGCTCCCTGGTTGCCGGCAGCAATTGCGGAAAGGACGCCTGCATCCGCGGCATTGTCAAACGCTTTGTTTTCCGGATCGTCGGGATCGGCAGTCCCCAAACTTCCGGAACCGAAAGATAAATTCACAGCATTACACTTATCTTTAACAGCCTGCTCAATCGCCGCGATAATCGCCCCTGTAGAAGCGGAATTCTGCCCTCCGGGAACAATTTTATAAGCCATCAAATTCGCCTCCGGAGCAACTCCTTTAATTTTTCCGTTTGCTGCGGCAATGCCTGCAACGTGAGTTCCGTGCCCTTGCTGGTCCATCGGATCCGGGTCGTTGTCTCCGAAGTCGTATCCGCCCAATACTTTGTAACCGGGCCCGAAACCTCCTCCAAGATCGGGGTGTTTGTAGTCGATACCCGTGTCAATTATCCCGATAAGCATTCCCTTACCGTCAACCGGGTTTCCATTGGAATCTTTCAGTTCCCACAGATCGGGTGCACCTATCACCTTATTCCCGAAATCCCCCGAAATTTTTAAGTAACGAACAGGGAAAACCTTTTTTACACCTTTTATCTCGGAAATTTTCCTTACCTCATTCCCTCTTACCCTCACAGCAAATCCGTTGTAAACATACTGGTAGGAGTATCCCTTTTTTGCATCCGGACAGAGCTTTTTGATTTCGCCAAAAACTTTCTGCTGAGAAAGCATAAGTTTTTCGGCATAACTCATATCCCCGTACGCACCGAGCATGCTCTGCAAAAACGGCTTACCCTCATTTCTAATCTGGAATGGAATTACCGGATCCTTCCACAGTTCTACAATAACAGAAACATAGTCATCGGTGGTTAACTGATTCATAGTGAACTCATTGGAGATTTTTGCAGTTTCGGAATGCGCCGTAGCAGAAATAGGTTTTGCCACAAACAGCATGCTAACCATTGCGATGGTTAGCAATAATACCAAAATTTTTTTCTTCATCTTTCCTCCTTCCACTTTTTTCTACAAAAGTAGTGTACCACACTGCTCAAGAAATGAAAAAGCCCTGCGAAAATTCGCAGGGCTTAGGACGTAACTACTAATCAATCATTACAATATTACGGCATATAATAAACCGTAATAGTTTTTGTAGAAGGATCCCAATCCACAGTTGCTCCGAGGTTCTCTGCAACAAACCTGAGCGGGAGATAAGTCCTACCGTTTATTATTATCGGAGTGACACTTGGATTATTCGGGTCAATAGGAGTTTTTATGCCGTCAACGAGCGCAACATTCTTATCAATCGTAAGAAGAATGGAATGGCCGTTAAGTTCAATGCCGACTTGTCTTGTTTTTCCATTCCAAGTGATAGTTCCTCCGAGAGATTCGACAAGTGCTCTTATAGGAAGAAGTGTTCTGCCGTTCTTTATTACGGGTTTACTACCTTGTGCATCAATCTTCTTTGAAACTCCGTTAACCTCTATTAAAGGACTTCCAATCTGTACCATCACCATAACGGATTTAACCTTTTGAGGAACATAATTTATGGTGTATGTCTCTGTTGCTTTATTCCCCGCTTTATCTCTTACGGCAATTACTATATTATTTTTTCCGCCTTTCAATTTCAGGGTTACAGAGAATCGGCCATTATTTTTCACAGAAACAGATTTGCCATTTACACTTAAATAGGCAATACCGCTCACCGCGTCAGATACGGTACCACTAAGGGCAAATTCATTGGAAGTTACCGTTTTCGGTAGCTCTTTGAGGGAAACTTTCGGCGCTGTTGTATCGGAAATTAACGTGAATGTTTTTGTCGCAACATTGCCTGCCTTATCAAATACTTTTACGGTAATATCGTTTTCTCCCTCAAAGAGAGGAATGTTCACTTTATCGACATATCCGTAAACATCTTTCATCACTGTTCCGTTATCCGTAATTACCGTTCTTGCAATATTTCCCGAATCGTCAGTTGCCACTATTTGAAGCATAAATGAACCGGTAGAAAGCAAGGTTTTCGTTTTGAGGCTCACATTGGGAAGATTCAGTTGAGGAGGCGTTGTATCCTGCGGTTTTATCACAACAACCTTAAATGTATCGGAACCCGAATATCCCGCAGGATCCGTAGCGATTACAGTGAAGGTGAATTCCTTACCTACATCGCTTGGGGCAGGATTGAAGTATACGGTACTATCTTTGACTTTATATTCTCCTTCGGGTACCGGCGTTACAGTGACGGAATACTTCAACGTATCACCATCGGGATCAGTCGCTCTAAATGGGTCAGATGCTACTCCACCTATGGGTGCACTAACTACTTTGCTTGAAACTTTTACTGTCGGAGGGTTACCAACACCTACATTATTCGCATTGTCAATTGCCATCACTCTGAATGGGTGAGGACCGGCAGGCATAGAATTCACAGTATAAGATGTTGTTGTGGGCGGTAGCAAAATAACATTATTTAAATCGTCCCCAATGATTAATCCATATCCCCAGATACCACTCGATGGCGATGCGTCAGAAACAGTCCAGCTTAATGTAACACTACCGTCAGTGTTTGTTTTTGTTGTAACTGCAGTTGTCGGCGGTACTCTGTCGACACTTACAGGGAATTGGATCACGTGAGGATCGTCAAAATCAGACTTGTTAAAGATCTTTGGAGCTGTTGCCAAAAGATCCAACGAATATTTACCATCCGCAACGGGAGTGCCGTAGCTATCTGTTCCATCCCACCACCAGGGCATTCCTGTATTTGGATTAAAGTAATACCAATACCAGCCATACCAGTCTGCAGGATTTTTTGGTAATTCGTCAATCGAATCAATAGTTGTAATATGCATTCCGTTCTGAGAAATATTTATCGTGAGGTTCTGTGCATTCCTCAAGAGCCCTACATCTGCTTCAAGATACGCTGAATTAGGATTAAAGGCAATGGCGTCTCTGTCCAAATTTCCATCAAAATCGACACCTGTAAGATACCAATGGGAACTACCATTAGATGTAAACTTTAAATCAGGTGCGACACTCCCGTCTGTAATCTCAGGCCAGGTTACAGGAGACTTAAATAACCCGGACATAAAGTTCATCGGATCATCTGCCGCAGGGTCCATTACAGGGTTAAACTGCCAATCATTTTCATTAAAGTCATTCCATCTGCCGAGGAATCCCATATAAGGAATATGAATTTGTCCTGCGGGCACTCCACCAGCGTCCACGCTTGCGCCTTGCGGAGTGAACGTTACAAACCCTTCAAGATAAGGCCAACCAGAAGACCAATCTTGGACATTTGTTGCGTCAATTGTCACAGTAACATCTACACTGCTCCCGGCCGGAACTGTAACTGTGTTAGAAGGATTGGAGGAAATCGTTGCACCAAACCAGGTAAGATCTATAGAATGAAGGTTAAGATATGTAGTTTGAACGGTATCGGAAATATCGTAAGTTACAGCGGAAGAACCATTGTTCGTAAGCGTTACAGTAAACGTTATCGGGTTTGTCTTGTAATCGGGAATTTCTCCAAGTGCAACATAAGGCTTGCCATCAGCCTTATTTACAACAGTTGCGTCGGCGTGCAGTGCATTATAAACATCCACTCTTCCTGCACCCATCAAATGCGGGGAGTAAGGCGCACCATAATAGGCATCGACAAGAAGTTTTGATGTATTCATTAGAGCAGTTTTTATTTGGTCGGGCGTCCACGTAGGATGCGCTTCTTTCACAAGTGCCATACAAGCTGCCACATGAGGAGACGCCATTGAAGTTCCCGAGAAATTTGCATAGCTACCCTGAGCAACTGGCACTGTTGACCAAATGCCTCCGCCCGGAGCTGTGATGTCAGGCTTGAACGAAAGATCCGGAGGCGGGCCCCATGATGAAAAATCAACCATCGTATCAACTGCATTTGGTGCATCTACATAAGTATTCGCATAAAAGGCGACCCTTCCTGTTCCGTCTCCGTCTGGCGCCTGTGCCTTTGCAAGGAGGGCCGTACCTGCGCTATGTCCGATAAACACTGATGGAAGAGTTGCACTGCCCATTTCCATAGTTAGAAGAGAATCTCCACCAGATGTATGGTTAAATATAATTACACCAATAGCCCCCGCTGCCGCTGCATTGTTAATCTTGGTTTCAAATGTATATGATCCTCTTTGAATGAGAGCAATCTTTCCGCTTACACTTGCAGGGAAATCGGAAGCGCTGCCGCCTAATCCGCAATAAACGTATTCATAGCCTGCACCACCATTATCTCCAAGTGCAGTAACGGGATCGGGAGATTCCGCACCTACCGTATATGCATAATTTGCAGAAGACGAAAGTTCGGTAAGTGCAGGATAACGTGACGCAGTGTTCCATGAAGCACCTACAGCCATACAATTCGGAGTTACGGCAGGTGAGCCGATAGATGCATAATCAGGGAACCAAGGATAATAACCAAAATCATAATACGACCAGTATGCATTGCCTGCGGAAAGTGCAACAGAAATACCTGAACCAATACATGCTTCTATTGCCTGCTGATCCGGCTCGGTTGGATCAACAAATCCGTAATCCGCACCAAAACTCATATTGACAGACGCAACAGGCGGATGCGTCCCTTCGGGACCACCGTCAACGTTATTGGGATCTGCCATGTAGTCAAATGCCTCTGCGATAACAATACTGGATGCAGAACCCGTACAACCAGAAACAATTTTTGCAAAAACAATTTTTGCCTTAGGTGCAACACCTTCCACCGCACCGTCCGCTGCAATAATTCCGGAGACGTGCGTACCGTGTCCCTGGCAATCCATAGGATCTGGGTCATTATCTCCGAAATCATACCCTGCCGGAACTTTCGTAGTAGGGAAGGTTATGCTTGGGTTTCCGCCAAAATCGGGATGCGTGTAATCAATTCCTGTGTCTACCACTCCAACATACACACCAGTTCCGTCAACTCCGGGATCATTCCACACTCCGCTGCTACCGGATCCAATCAGCGGGACACTGTAATCAAGAGCAGGCTTGTACAATTTCTCTATATGGATATAGCTTTTCTTAAAACCATCATTATAGATGTGTGCAATATCTTTATCTCTACCAAAATCGTTGTACATCTTTTTAATATCTTTTACGCGAACATTAAAGGCTATTCCGTTGTAGGCAACATACATATCGTGAACATCTGTAATGTTAATTCCAACCTGCAATAGTTTATTTTTTAAAGCCTCATGATTCCGCCTCATCACCGCAAGCCTTTGGTCAGCTGCTTGCTGAAGAGTGATGTTGTGGTCTTTAGCATATTTCAGAAGTGGTTCATTTGGGCAATCAACCGCAATTTGAATAAGATCGTCTCCGGTTTTTATATGCTTCGCTTCTGCCACATCTTTTGGGATGGACACGCCATCGATTTTCACCGTGGGAATCTTGTCTTTAAATTCCGCGGGTTTCTTTCCTCCGGTTGGAGCTTTTGACACCTCTTTCAAATGATCTGCTTTTGCCTTTAGTACTGCTTCAACAATTTGCTGAGTCGTTGGTCCATTGTCCGCTTTTGCGGGTGAACTGAACCCAACAAAAAGCGAAAAAACCATTAATAAAGCAATAAAGAGCGATAATGTTTTTTTCATCCTGCCTCCTTTACCAAAATTTATTTATTTTTTATTATAACATATATTCTCCGTATAATCAATAGAAAAAAGCACGCAAGTATGCAAGTTTTAGGGCATGGGCATGTAAGCTATTTCGATGCTCTTTGTTTTTCCGTCCCAATTAACCTCTGCCCCGAATGTTTCCGCTATAAAGCGCAATGGGACAAGTGTTCTATTATCTTTTATTACAGGCGGCACAGAAAGTTTCTCAACATCACTCCCGTCAATCAAGGCAATATTGGAACCAATTTGAAGCTGAACCGTATGATCCTCCGTAATAATTGTTATGACCTTTAACGCCCCATCCCAGTTAATTCTTGCTCCGAATGCCTCCAAGATGAAACGTAACGGAACGAGCGTTCTATTATTCTCTATAACAGGCGGAGAATCAAGGCCTGTTTCCTGACCGCCTATATAGGCTTTATCATTTCCTATTTGCAATTTTATAATTATTTGATCCGTAAGATTTATTTTCATTTCCTTTACCGCCTCATTACCCGCAATATCCCGGGCAACAATCGTAAAGTTATTTTCTCCTTTGGAGAGCTGCACAAGTTCCGTAAAGACTCCGTTTTCGAAATCCATATTTGTTCCGTTGAGAGTAACTTCCCCTTTTTCGTTAAGAGAAACTTTTACGACAAAGTTCGACTCGGTAGTGAAAAATTCCGATTTATCCGGAGAAATTAGCGTTATAATCGGAGGTGCGGTATCCACGTAAACGGTTTTTACTATTGAAACGGAGTTTCCTGCAAGGTCTCTTGCGTAAATAGCAAGAGGCGCTCCGTTTGTCACATCCAACTGCACACTAAAAGCAAGATCGGAATTCACGGCAGCGGGCACACCGTTTATCTGTAAAACGCACGGCTCGCTTACTTTACCCGTTATTGTGGGATGAGTGGTATTTACATACAAATTCCCTTCACCTTCGTCAAAGATTACGGATGGAGGCGTATTATCCACAGTAAAATCTTTTTCTTCTACAATACCTTTATTCCCTTTGCTGTCAATCGCATAAGCAAATAACTTATGCACCCCTTCGGGCATCACTATGCTCTGCCCGCCGTATAATGCAAATTTTCCGTCATCAATAGCATAATATATATCTTTTCCGTTAGGAGTGAACAACTGTACCGTAGGTTTTGTCCTGTAAATTTCGTTTGCACCATCGGGTTCTTTGGGCGATATACTGAAATTTACCACAGGAAGCTCAGTAAAATCTATAGAATTACTCTCCACTTCGGTTTTTTCCTTGGACGTCGAAACTTTAACCGTATATTTACCGACTTGTTCAGGATTTTTAATACCAAAGTCTTCTTTAATTTCCACAGTTACAGGGCTGTTCGATTCAATGTCCACAGGTACTGTGATTATTACAGTGTACACATCAATAGACACGTTATTCACAGGAACTTTATTTATAAGCACGTCAGCCGGGCTTGCCTGTTCAGGAATTTTAAAACCCTTCCCAAACTCAATATTTACCGTATCCTCACCGTTTTTCAAATCACCGGCAGCGCCGGTAATAAATGAAATCTCATAATCACTTGATATTCCCACACCGGTATATAGGGCCGAAAACTTTACCTGGCCCAGTACAGACGGCTTAATTGTTACGGAATACACGGCAGAAACATCATCACTGTCGGTACTAACCGAAATTTTGTATTCTCCGGATTGGGAAGGATTTTTAATACGCGCTTTATCAGAAATTTCAATGTCAACCTTCTCCAAGTTAAGAACAGGTATAGGCACAACTATCGCAATGCGATTTCCTTGAATTTTCGCTTCGGTATTCACACCGTTAAAAGTAACAAGCGTGGAATCCACGAAAGACGGCAAAGAAAAGTACGGAGAGAAATCAATATACACATAATCGCCTTTCTTCAAATGCCCTACGGGAGAAGTATTAAAACTCAGATGAACTGAAGCATAAGTTGATACTATATCGGAATTCAATTTCACTTCAAGATTCTGAACGGAAGGAGAGGCAATCTCGTATGGTTTCGATTTAACCCATTCGGGCTCTTTGTAGGTAGATATATAAAGAGCATATTTTCCGGGCTTCGAAGGATTTATGATACCTAATCCTTTTTTAATCTGGATTGTAACAGGAGTACTTGCGTCCAAACCCGTAGAAAGATATATTCGCAGTATATTGGGATCCGAGCTGTCCCTGTAAACTCCGTTTGTAATGGTTTTACCGTTCATATAAATATACTTTGAGAATGGGTTTGCCGGTATTATCGTGCCGGCGGGAAATTTAATTCTTATATCGTCGCCTGCACGCAGGTTTCCGTTGACACCTGTTACAAAACTAATAGTGTACTCTGCGTTCATACCTTTTATCGCCGGTTCCACTGTGATCTTCGGCGTAGAAACAATTGATTGCGTAATTTCGTACTGCTCCGAACCGATGTAACCAATCTCCACACCATTTCTAATTAGATAAACAGATACTTGATAGCAAGGACGCGGTTCAGAAGGATTAATTACGCCGGCTTCTTTACCGATTTTAATGTCAATTGTTTCACCTTTATTAATTTTTTTATTTAAGACTACTCCAATTTTCAGGTTGTTTCTCGACGTGCTTCTGTCCGGAACATCGCTCATATATACGGAGGCTGCCGGAACACTATTCACAACAATTGCAGACGGAGCAGGATGGTTAAATTTATGGCCTGTCCACTGCAGATAAATCGTCAAAGCATCTATCCCGTTATAGTCGGATATACCGCCGTAAATATGGTATGCCGCACGAACGCCGGCATTCGGCGGACTGACATCCACATGAAACCAATGAGAATTATTAAATCCGTAAGCTCTTTTAACACCTAACAAAGGGCTAAAAGCCAATAAAAATATCGTAATTATTAAAACAGTTTTTTTCATTAAACCACCTCTTAGGGTTTTGGATACACTATTGTAATTGTTTTAGTCGCTGCATCCCACACAACCTGGGCGTCAAGAGATTCCGAGACAAACCTTATAGGCACCATAGTCCTCCCTTTGATAATAACCGGAGCAACATCAAGCATAACTTTCTTCCCGTTAACCGCCGCAAACTTTCTACCTATCTGAAGTCTTACGCTGTTATTATCCAATTTTATGTCGATTATCTGAAAAATAGGGTCCCAGTTGAGAGCGGCGCCGAATGCTTCGCTTATAAAACGCAGAGGAACAAGTGTTCTATTATTTTTTATAACAGGAGGAGAATCAAGAGTTGCCTTCTTCCCGTTTATCAAGGAATTTTGGTTGCCGACTTGCAAAGTAACGATTGTTGTTTTGACATACTTTACGTTTATGGTCTTTTTGGATGTGTTTCCCGCCGCATCTTTTGCCATTACCGTGATGATAGTCATTCCCGTGGTATTTAAATCCGTAATCTCGTAAGAGAAATTCCCGTCTTCATCCACGGAAGCCTGAGCGCCGTTTACTGTCACACTCGCTCCTTTTTCGGTTACGCCTTTCACCAAAAGCGGAAGTCTGTGTACTTCCTGAAAAGGAACAGGAGTTGTCACTGTAAGAGCCGGGGGAGTGGTATCTACCGAAACATGCAGTGTTTTCTTGGATGTATTGCCTGCAAGGTCAATTGCGGTAACATTGAGAACTTCACTTGTACCGGTAAGATGAATAATTATACTGAAATGGCCGGAGCCGTCCACATTTGCGGCTTCTCCGTTCACTTTTACAGTAGAACCCACATCAACGGTTCCGGAAACGGTAACATCTTTGCTGTTCAAAACCTCCCCGTCTTTCGGAGACGAGATAACAAGCTGAGGAGGCACCGTATCCACTTTTATCTGCATAGAGTGGGGTTCTTCTTCATGGCCTTGGTGGTCAACCGCATAATAATGAAGGGTATGAACGCCTTCGGGAGCTTTGATTGCCTGGCCGCTATAAAGAATAGGAGAGTTATTGTCAAAATAATAGTAAATATTCGGGTTTGGATCGATTGCACTGGTAGCAGATAAGGTTATAAGAGGGGTTGTTTTGTAAAATCCGTTCAAACCGTCCGGGGTTCCCGGAATTATCGTTGCTTTTGCAACAGGCACATTGTATATTACGTAATTTTCAGAGGCAACCGATGCCGTTTCCTTAGTGGTACTAACATACAAGAAATACGTTCCTCCGTTA
>JAGHAO010000133.1 GCA_021161495.1 Caldisericaceae bacterium
CACCTGTGGTTGCATCCGTCGGCAATCTTTAAGTATTCATAATGAAGAAGCGTTATCTGCAATCTCGGGGGCACCAGCATCTCAAAATCTTTGGAAAGAATAATTTTTTCTTCTCCGCTTAACGCATTTACAATACTATGTAAATCATTTGTTCCCGTTATCGCATCTATCTCCGGAAACCTGTAAAGAAGAGATTTGCCGGAAAGAGAAGGATAACAACCAG
Source organism: Caldisericaceae bacterium (assembly GCA_021161495.1). Classification (GTDB taxonomy): domain Bacteria; phylum Caldisericota; class Caldisericia; order Caldisericales; family Caldisericaceae; genus AUK232. The sequence continues at coordinate 224 of JAGHAO010000133.1, forward strand.
AAACAACAATTTTGCGTATTGAGCCTTTTCTTTTCTTCTCGACAAACTCTTTTATAACGGACTCCGCTTCTTCTCTCGCGGATTGCAAAAATGCACAAGTGTTTATAATAACGGACCTCGCTTCGTTTATGTCAAAGGTGATACTGACCTCGTTTTTCAAAAGATTGCCCAAAAGCCTTTCGCTGTCAACTATATTTTTGGGACATCCCAAACTGACGATCCCAACCGGTTCAAAATCTCTCACTGCGCTTTGTATTCCACCTCTACAACTCTTTTATTCTTACTTACAATCCCTTTGTCTTTGCCGTTCACCGTAACATACGCATGCATTGCATTGCCGTAAAGTATTTTTATGTACTTTTTCCCGGTAAAGGTTTTGGACTGTCCTTTGTAAAGCATAACTTGCGTATATTTCCCGTCTATCGTAACGCCGAGCCAGCACTTTGCGTCAACCGTTACCGTAACTTTTACACCTTCCTGTTTTTTCTGTTCCTGCTCGGCGGAACTCTTTTTTTCAGAAGGAGTTTGATTAGAAACAGGCGGTTTATTTTCGGAAGGATTTTTTTGAACGGGAGTTTCGGTTTTATTGTTATCTGCCGGGGGTGTGGGACGCTTCTTCAAATGCACATAAGTAAAAAATACGGTAAGCAAGAGTATTATAGCTACGACAATCACGGATATAACAAACGGAAACCTCTCTTTTACTCTTTCTTCGCTTGCAAGTTCCGGGTGGACTTCTTCCGGAAACAGTTCCTTGTATGCAGAAACAAGAGGCTCCGGGTCAAGTCCCAGAGCCTCCGCATATTTCCTTATATACGCTGCAATGTATCCATCGTAACGTGGAAAATCGTTATCTTCTATCTGCTCCAAATAAAACTCCCTGATCAGAGTTTTCTTTGCCACATCAGAGATGGAAAACCCTTGCTTTTTTCTTTCCTTTTTTAAAACATCGCCTATTTTAGGATTCAAGAGCTACCTTTAACGCCTCCTCCACGCTGTCTATTAAAACAAATTTCAACTTATTTTTCGCAGCCTTCGGTATTTTTTCAAGGTCTTCTTTGTTCTGCTTAGGGAGAACTATTGTTTTGATACCGGCTCTATACGCTCCGAGCACCTTTTCTTTTATTCCTCCGACGGGAAGGACTCTTCCTCTTAACGTTATTTCTCCGGTCATAGCAACATCTTTGTTAACCTTTTTATCCGTAAGAATAGAAACGAGCGCCGTAAAAATTGTAACTCCCGCGGAAGGCCCTTCTTTGGGAACCGCACCTTCGGGGACGTGAATATGAATATCGTATTTCCCGTAAAAATCCGGATCCACACCGAGAGACTTCGCATGTGCACGCACATAACTCAACGCAGCCTGTGCACTTTCTTTCATTACGTCTCCCAACTGTCCCGTCAGAATGAGATTGCCCTTGCCTTTCATTTTTGTCGCTTCTATGTAAACAATATCACCGCCTGCCTGTGTTACAACCATTCCGCATACAACCCCAATCTGGCTTTTCTTTTCCTGCATACTCGTGAAGAATATCGGATTACCCAAATACTTTTTAAGATTTTTGACGGTAATTTCCACGCCGGTTTTACCCTTTTCCACTTTTTCTTTTGCAACTTTTCTCATAACCCGCATTATCGTGCGCTCGAGATTTCTCAAACCCGCTTCTCTCGTGTATTCGCGAATAAGTTTGTATAGCGCTTCGTCGGTAAATTTTACATCGCTCGGCTTTAGCCCGTGCGCTTTAAGTTGTTTGGGGATTATGAACTTTTTTGCAATTTCAACTTTTTCTTCGTCGATATACCCGGGAAGGGATATCACTTCCATTCTGTCCAAAAGTGCCGGAGGAATCGTGTCCACAATATTTGCCGTTGTTATGAACAAAACCTCGGAAAGGTCGAACGGAAGTTCTATGTAATGATCCGAGAATGCGTTGTTTTGCTCCGGATCCAATGCTTCAAGCAATGCTGCCGTAGGGTCTCCCCTGAAATCCGCTCCGACTTTGTCGATTTCGTCCAAAAGGAAAACAGGGTTTTTAACTCCGGCCTGCTTTATCCCTTCAATAATCCTTCCGGGCATCGCACCCACGTATGTTCTTCTGTGGCCTCTGATTTCCGCTTCGTCCCTTATTCCTCCCAAAGAAACATGGACAAACTTTCTGTTAAGGGCCTCGGCGATGGAACGCCCAAGCGAAGTTTTACCCACTCCGGGAGGGCCGACAAAGCAAATAATAGGCCCTTTTATATTTTTTGTAAGTTTCTTCACCGCAATGAGTTCAAGGATTCTTTCTTTCACATCTTTCAAATCGTAATGGTTTTTATCCAAAATTCGACGTGCTTTTTTAATATCGATTCTGTCCCTCGTCCTCTTCTCCCAGGGGAGTTCGATAAGCCAATCGAGATACGTCCTTATAACACCACTCTCCGGGCTCATCACCGGCGTTTTTTTGAGGCGTTCGAGTTGCTCTTCGATTTTCTCTTTTACATAATCAGGGTATTTACGCCCTTTCATTTTCTTTCTGTATTCGCCGATTTCTCCTACATCTTCCCCTACTTCACCCAATTCTTTTTCGATTTCTTTCAATTTTTCCCTGAGGAAATATTCTTTCTGGCTTTTTTCGATTTTACTTCTCACTTCGTCATCTATTTTGCGGCTTAATTCAAGTATGGTAACTTCTCTTTCAAGAATTTGCGCAATTTTTTGAAGACGCTCGGTAACATCTATAGTTGAAAGTATCGCTTGTTTTTCTTCGACACCGATGAACAGGTTTGCGGCAACCATATCAGCAAACCTTTCCGGGTCTTCGGTTGTCGAAAGCGAGATAATGAGGTCTTGCGGAACCTTTTTGTTCAAATCCGCGTAAATGGTGAACTTTTCCAAAATGAGGCGTATGAGGGCTTCTTGCCTCAAATCCTTCTCTTCGGATCTGTTCTCGACAGGTTCCACCTCCACTTTCCAATAATCTTCATTGGTATAGAATTTCTTTATCTTAACTCTTTGGATTCCCTCAACGAGAATTCTGTAAGTGCCGTCCGGAAGTTTAAGAATCTGAAGAATTTCGGCACCTACACCCACATCGTAAATATCTTCTTCTGTCGGTTCCTCGACAATCCCCTTCTTCTGCGTGGCAAGCACAATCATTTTCCCTTGCGTAAGGGCTTTTTCAATTGACGCAATCGATTTGGGCCTTCCCACGAGAAGGGGAATCACCATATAAGGAAAGATAACAATATTTCTTAAAGGAATAAACGGTGCTTCCGTAAGTTCCCATCTCTTTTCCATATTACCTCCTATGCAATTTTTTTAATGTAAGTTCTTTTACCACCGGAATCAAGCAGTACAACTTCCTCTCTGCCCGCAAGAAAACCTTCCGTGATTATGCACTTTTTAACTTCATTATTCATTGCGGGAAGTTCATACATAAGATCCGTCATCGCTTGTTCCATAACCGATTTTAAGCCCCGTGCCCCGATTTTCAGTTCCAAGGCCCTGTCTGCAATATACTCAAGAGCGGATTCTTCGAATTCAAGTTCAATTCCGTCAATGGCGAAAATCCTTTTGTATTGCTTTATAAGAGAATTCTTCGGTTCGTATAAAATCTTTATGAGTTCGGCTCTTGTAAGCGCTCTGAGCCTTGCGACAACAGGGAACCTTCCCACAAACTCCGGAATCATCCCGAACTTCACAAGGTCATGAGGCATTATTTTAACTTTGCTGAGATCCGTTTTTTCAGTCTCGGCAAATCCTATTCTCCTTTTATTTACTCTCGCGGCAAGAATATCGTCAAGCCCTTCGAATGTTCCACCGGCAATGAACAAAATATCTTTCGTGTTTACCTTTATGAACTCCTGATAGGGATGCTTCCTTCCTCCCGCAGGAGGAACGTTTGCAACGGTTCCTTCCACTATTTTTAGGAGTGCTTGCTGCACGCCTTCACCGGAAACATCCCTCGTTATGGAAGGATTAGTGCTTTTCCTCCCGATTTTATCAATTTCGTCCACATACACTATACCTTTTTCCGCCTTGCTTACATCGTAATCAGTAAGTTGCAAAAGGCGTTGGATTATCGTTTCCACATCTTCGCCCACATAACCCGCTTCCGTAAGAGAAGTTGCATCTGAAATAGAAAGCGGCACTCCGATTATTTTGGAAAGAACTCTTGCAAAAAGCGTCTTTCCCGAACCGGTGGGGCCTATCAGCAATATGTTGCTTTTTTCTATATTAATGTCGTCGTTATTTGCAAATATTCTTTTGTAATGATTGTATGCGGCAACCGAAATAATCCTCTTGGCTTCTTCCTGGCCCACAATGTATTCGTCAAGTTTTCTATGAATCTCATGAGGTAGAGGTAAATTTTTAAGATCTATTTTTACTTTCTCGGACTCATTTGCTTTAATAAGCTTGTACGCTTTTTTTATACATTCTTCACATATAAAAACTCCGTTAGGGCCGGCAATGAGTTTTCCCACTTCATTGTAGCTCTTTCCGCAGAACGAACAACGGGGTTCCTTTATATCATCCACTAACCTTCTCCACCCCCTGCTTTCTTATCGGAACGCATTATAATCTTGTCTATGATTCCGTATGCTTTTGCATCTTCCGGTGTCATATAAAAATCCCGTTCCGTATCTTTCTGCACTTTTTCAATCGGTTGTCCGGTATGCAAAGATATAATTTCATTTCCCATCTTCTTTATTCTTAAAATCTCTTTTGCCTGAATTTCCACATCCGTTGCCTGCCCCTGCGCACCGCCCCAAGGCTGGTGAATCATAATTCTCGAATGCGGAAGTGCAAACCTCTTTCCTTTTTCTCCCGCAGCAAGAAGAATTGCGGCAAGCGATGCCGCCTGCCCGAGGCAAATTGTGGAAACAGGCGCCTTTATATACTGCATCGTGTCGTATATTGCCATACCGGGGATAACCTCCCCACCGGGACTGTTTATGTACAGATAAATATCCGCCGTAGGATCCTGCGCCTCCAAAAAAAGCATCTCGGCAACAATCAGATCCGCAATTTGACCATTGATTTCACCGGTTAAAAATATTATCCTGTCTTTGAGCAAGCGGGAGAATATATCATAACTTCTCTCCCCTCTGCCGGTTTCTTCCACAATAAACGGAACAACTGCCATATTAATCATCTCCTTCTTTAATTATAGCACGTTCCTTTAAGAAAGAAATCGCTTTGTTTCGCAAAAGTTGGTCCTCTATAACTCTTTTTGCGTCGTCTGAAAGCCTTGCTTTCTTTTTGTCTATGTTTTGACCGTCCAAGAATCTTTCGAACTCTTCTTTTATCTCTTCATCGGTAACTTTTATGTTTTGCTTTTTTATTATATCACGCAAAATCAAGTCTTTCTTTATATCTTTTATAACGGATTTTTTCACATCCTCCTTAAACTCGTCAAGCGTTTTTCCCTCGGATTTTAAGATATCCTCCATACGCACTCCGTATTTCATATATCTGTTTTCGAGATCTTTTATCCTGCTATCCGTTTCTTCATTGATAAGTTTCTCAGGGAGATCTGTTTCAAGTTTGTCGGCAAGAATGGAAAGCGCTTCGTTCCCCTTCTCTTCTTCCAATTGAAGTTTCCTGTTTTTGAGTGCCTCCTCCTCAATACTCTTCTTCATATCTTCAAGGCTTTCGAAACCCGCATCTTTTGCAAGATTGTCATCAATCTCGGGAACGTTCTTTTCCTTTACTGCAACAATTCTTACGGAAACAGTCATATTCTCGGATTTTACCTCAAATTCGTCACCGGCTTTCTTGCCTACAACCTGTTCGTCAAAATCACCGACAAATTGCTTTTTGCCCACTTCCACGGAAACGTTTTTCCAATCCGCATTCTTAACATTTTGTATCTTGTATTCCACATCTACGAGGTCGCCTTCTTTGACTTCTCTTTCAACGGGTTTAATCTCGGTAAATGTATTTTGAAGGTCTTTTAATTTTTTCTCTACTTCTTTATCTATACCGCTTTTGTCAAACTTGATTTCTATTTTTTCGGGAATTTCGACATCCACCTCAGGCAAAAATTCCACCGTAAAGGTCAAAACAAGCCCGTTTTCATCGACTTTTTCAAGTTTTACGTCGGGACGAGAAGCAGGGTCTATATTTTCCTTTTCGAGTACTTCTTCCAAATCTTTTCTCATCAAGAAATCAACTGCATCTTCAAGCAGCCTACCCTCGCCCACAAAAGGCGCGCCGATTTCATAAGGTGCTTTGCCTTTTCTAAACCCGGGTACTCTCACCTTATTCGAGAGCTCCTTGTATGCTTTTCTTTTTGCTTCCTCTATTTCGCTTTTATCGTTTCGGGTTTCAAAAACGATTTTTGTGTTTGTTTTTTCTTTAATTTTGTATTCCATTTCCTAACTCCTTTCAATATAAAAATGGTGCGAAGGGCGGGACTTGAACCCGCATGGGTTTCCCCACTGGATCCTAAGTCCAGCGCGTCTTCCAATTCCGCCACCCTCGCACTTTCCTCAAAGTTCTCTCCATAAAAAATGGTGGGTCCTGCGGGACTCGAACCCGCAACCCACGGATTAAGAGTCCGTTGCTCTACCAATTGAGCCAAGGACCCACCTGTAATAAAACGTGGCGCGCCTAGCAGGAGTCGAACCCGCAACCAACGGATCCGAAGTCCGCCGCTCTATCCATTGAGCTATAGGCGCTCCCCTTCTTCGTCTGGTGCGCCCAACAGGATTTGAACCTGTGGCCTGCGGATTAGGAATCCGCCGCTCTATCCTACTGAGCTATGGGCGCAAATGCCAGTCCCTTTACCCTTGGGGTGGGTGAGGAGACTCGAACTCCCAACAACCGGATCCACAGTCCGGTACTCTAACCGTTGAGCTACACCCACCACCTAAAAAATGGCGCGCCCAGCCGGATTCGAACCAGCGACCGACGGATTAGAAATCCGTTGCTCTATCCTGCTGAGCTATGGGCGCAGCCGTCTCTTCTGGTCGGGGCGAGAGGATTTGAACCTCCGATCTCATGGTCCCAAACCATGCGCGTTGCCAAACTACGCCACACCCCGCACAAAGATATTTTATAGATAACTGCCAAAAAATCAATACCAAAAACAAAATATCCGAAAATTTTATTAAAAATGCTTGTTTTCCACGCAATTTCGTATATAAATAATAAAACACGGGAGGTAAAAGATGGCGAGCAATTTTGATAAAATGATAAATCGGAAAGGAACGGGCTCCATAAAATGGGATGCGGTAAAAGAGGTTTTTGGCACGGAAGATATTTTACCTATGTGGGTGGCAGATATGGATTTTCCCGTTGCTCAGGAAATCACGGAGGCAATCCGCAAAAGATTGGAACATCCGATCTTCGGTTATACGAAACCCTGGAAATCCGTAATTAATTCCGTTGTCGAAAGGGTCAAAAGAAAATACGATTGGAAAATAAAACCGGAATGGGTTGTTTTTACTCCGGGTGTTGTCCCGGCAATTTCAACGGCAATAAAGGCGTTCTCTTCACCAGGAGACGAAGTAATTTTGCAAGGGCCTGTTTATTATCCGTTTTGGGACGCAATCAGGGAAAACGGATGCCATATTGCAAATAACAGATTAAAATTGGAAAACGGGAAATACGTAATGGACTATGAAGATCTGAAAAATAAATTTGCACCAAAGAAGCTTTTGTTTCCGGAACCTTCCGGCGTAAAGATTGCAATACTTTGCAATCCGCACAATCCGGGAGGAAGAATGTGGAGCAAAGAAGAGCAACAAAAATTCGGAGAAATTGTTTTGAAGCACAATGCCGTCGTAATATCCGATGAAATTCATTCCGAAATAGTCCTTTCCGATAAAAAACATATACCGTTTGCTTCCATATCGAAAGAATTCGAGCAAAACTCGATAACTTGTTTATCGCCAAGCAAAACATTCAACATAGCAGGGTTTTCCGTTTCTTCCATAATAATTCCGAATGAAAAATTACGCACCGAATTCGTAAGAGCCACAGGGCATATGCTCGGAAAGGTTAGTGTGTTGAGCCTCGTAGCATTGGAATCTGCATACAGAGAAGGAGATAAGTGGCTTTCGGAATTGCTCTCATACTTAAAAGAAAATCTTGAGTTCCTCCTAAAATATTTCGAAGAAAATATTCCGGAAGTCAAAGTAATAAAACCTGAGGGAACGTACCTTGTATGGCTTGATTTCAGAAAATTGGGAATGAACGGCAAAGAACTTTCCGAATTCCTCATCGAAAAGGCAAAAGTCGGATTGGACGACGGATATCTCTTCGGCCCGTCCGGAGAGGGATTTGCCAGGATAAATATTGCCTGCCCGCGCTCCGTTCTGAAAGAAGGACTGTCACGAATAGCAAAAGCTGTTAAAGAAATTGGAAGTGACATTGTTTGAATTTAACTAAACGCGTTGCTATTGCCAAACCTCATTTTACGGACACCTTTGCAATGTTTTTGTTTTAGAAGTATTCTTGCTGCCGCAGATTTATTTAAAAATCCGGATTATCTCCATCATTCGCATACGCTTTCTCATAAAGCATTTTTCCAAGTCTCATTTTGGGAACTAATATTTTGTCGTGCCGAACTTGTTTCAGGATCTTATCTCCTGCCACTCTGAATTTATTTCAGAGTCTGTTCTTTTCAAAAACGAGACCCTGAGTAAAAGTACTTCAGGATGATAAAAAGGGGACATTTCAAGGTGACGAACAAGGTGGTTATCGTATATAATTTAAGCAAGTTAATCGAATGGTATCTCTTATGGAAAATCATAAGGAACAGCACGGAACAAACAGTCACCTTTAATCGGGTAAAATTTAAAAATGATGCGGTTCCGCATATTTTAAAGAAAACCGCAAAAATTTAATTCGTTCAATTAAATATTTGACTGGGCAAAAATATTCGTTATCATATAAATATGGAAAATGAAAAAAGTGAGGAATTGATCAAAAATCTGGACATTGCTTTTGTCATAATGGATAAATACAAAAAAATTGTATATGCGAACAATATTGCAAGAAAGAAGCTTTTTCATAACAATCCGGATCTTTTCTATGAAAAAGACGTGAAAAACTTCCATTCTCGCCGTGCAAGAAAGAAGATTCAACGGATTTACTCATTAGCGAGAAAAGGGCGGTTCAAAGGGCCACTTTTTGTAAAACTTATAGATACAAGCAAAGGCACCACCGTTTATCTTGTGAAAATAAGCGAATTGATCGACAAAAACGGCGGATTTTCAGGATTTGTCGCTGCGTTTTTTGACGTTACATCTCTCACGGTAAACAAACTTACGAACGAAATAAACAAAATTCCCGTAAAATCGGGAAACAGAATCATTTTTATCGACATAGACAAAATAGTGAATATTAGAGCCGAAAAAGGCAAAGTATGCATATTTGATAAAGACGGAAGGGAATTCGTTTCAAACCTTTCCTTGGAAGAAATAGAAAAAAGGTTCGAAGACAAAGGAATCTTTAGGGTGCATCGCTGCTGCCTCGTAAACTTAAAATACATAAAGAGCATCATAACGGATAAAAAATGCCATCATATGATAAAATTCGTAATTGATAGCGCTCCGCTGATTCCGATCAGCAGAAGAAAATATTTAAAACTCAAGAAACTTTTCCCGTTTGGATTCCGTTAATCGTTGAATTTTAACCGTTCATTGCAAAATTTTTGCATTTTGTAAACATAAATGCTCCGTTTACAAAATCTTCATTTTTTCTACCTTTTTCGTTGACACTCAAATTATGTGTATTAAACTTATAGTGGATTAATAGATCAAAACAACCGAAGGATCGGAAAAACTTCGGAAAGAAAGGAGGTTAAAGCGGTGAAAACGGTTCTGGTAAGGCCGGAGCGATGCATAGGTTGCAGGCATTGCGAAGTTGCTTGTGCAATTGAGCACTCGCAGAGTAAGGATCTGTTCGGTATGCTTGAAGAAGTGCCCATTTCCAAACCTCGAATCCATGTGGAAGTAGGCATAAATTTCCTCACATTTCCAAACAGATGCAGACATTGTGATCCCGCACCCTGTATGCAAGTTTGCCCCACAGATGCAATTTACAGAGATGAAGAAACCGGCTCCGTACTTGTGAATTACGAAAAATGTATCCATTGCGAAGCCTGTGCGTGGCATGCCCGTTCGGAATCATCCGGTTCGAAAGAGTTTATCAGGTCAAATTCAAGAGAGAAGTCAATGCAAAGTGTGACGGATGTATCGAAAGGCAGAAGGAAGGAAGAATACCCGCTTGTGTGGAAGCGTGCAAAACCGGAGCGTTGGAGTTTGGTGAAACAAATGAACTAATCAGAGTAAGCAGGAAGGATTTCACGGTAAGAATGCTGAAATCTCAGGGAACGGAAGTCGAGGTGCCGAAAGTCCCGGAGAACATCAAAGCATTCAGGGACATAATGACAAAGGTGGCCGAAATGGGCCCGTTCAAAGAAGATTAGAAAGGAGGGTAAGATGTATATAGATCCGTTAATTGTTAAAAAAGAGGCGGAGAAAAGGGCTCTCGACAAAACAGATCAGGAAATGATCGAAAAAGCAATGCAAGATGGTATTGAAACTGCCTGGGACAGACTGGCAAAACAGCAACCACAGTGCGGTTTCGGGCAATTAGGTGTATGTTGCAATAGGTGTGCGATGGGTCCTTGCCGAATTGATCCGTTCGGAGACGGGCCAACAAGAGGTGTCTGCGGAGCAACTGCCGATTTAATTGTAGCGAGGAACTTCCTTGACGATCTTGCCGTGGGTGCTGCGGCACACTCGGATCACGGAAGGGAAGTTTTGGAGGTTTTGTTAGACACGGCGGAAGGTAAATCCCAAGGATATCAGATCATTGACGAAACCAAATTAAAAGTGGTGGCAGAAGAATACGGAATCAAAACAAAAGGAAGAAAAAAAGAGGAGATAGCAAAAGATCTCGCACTTGCAATGCTTGAGGAATTCGGAACGATTAAGAACAAAATTCAACTTGCCGAGAGAGCGCCCGAAAAGACAAAAGAGATGTGGAAGAAAACCGGCATAATGCCGAGAAGTGTCGATAGGGAAATAGTGGAATCCGCTCATAGAATTCATATGGGTGTCGGTGCAGATTACGCAAATATCCTCCTGCACGGATTGAGAACTTCCCTTTCGGACGGTTGGGGCGGCTCTATGATGGCAACGGAGGGTTCGGATATACTGTTCGGAACGC
>JAGHAO010000056.1 GCA_021161495.1 Caldisericaceae bacterium
ATACAGAGACATAGGTTTTTATATGATTCTTCGGTATTTGTGGGATAGGATCAGGAAGAAGCCGCCCGAAAAGAAAATTGTTATTGTTATTGACGAAGCGAGGCTTTTTATGATAAACAAACAGATCCGGCAAGAGATCAGCGATATGATTGCAAAGATTGCGAAATACAACGCCGCAATATACCTCATTTCGCAGTCCGCAAAAGATTTCGGTACAGTTGAGGGGATGCGTATTGTCGGCCAAAGCGGATTGAAAGTGTTGTTCTCGCTTGACCCTACGGAAGTTGACGAGATGGGAGACATTTTCAAACTTAAAAATCAGGAGAAGAACTTCATAACTATGGTGCGCAAAGGGTATGCGTTGTTTATAAGAGAAGATCTTAGGGCCGGAGTCAAAATCATTGCGGACCCGGCAATAAACAGTCTCATAACGACAAATCCGGGAGAGTGGAAAGAGTGGGGCTCATAGACGGCAAAGCGCTTAAAATAGTGGTTATTTTAATCGTCATTTTAGCAATATTTTTCGCATCTACACTTACCCTGCTCGTTTTTGCGGGAACGTTGGGCGTTACAAGTGTTTCCACGGGCGCTATATACGGAAAGTTCAAACCGTATTCCAAAAATATGAACGGGTATTTCCAGCATGGCAGGTTTGACCTTAAGCACTACCTTTTCAATTGGATTATGCAACTTTTCGGCATAAGCAAAGTGCAGGATGAGGCAGTTCCTCACGAATCGCCGTTTGTTTGCCCTATGGGAGAAGTAAAAGAGTTTATCCCGCTCAGGGACCAAAAGAAATTTTTCGGCGCGGTGCATAAAGCAAAACCGCCCGATCCCTCTCTCATTAAACCGGACGATGATGTCGATAAAACGTTTTACTATTATCCAACATTCGGAACAATGAACAGGGACAGTGCCGACGGTTCGAGAGACAACGGAATTTACGGAAACAACGGCACGATATTCCACGTTATGCACCTTACTCCCACCTCTTATGCAACTCATTGGCACGGCAGGCCCGTAACGGTAACGGTATATCACAATACGGTGCAAATTCGCACCACTTTGAGAGGGAAATGCGTTTCAAAAGTATCGCAAATACCGGCCCCGCTTAATTCTCTGTGTGAAGCAGCAATACACGATTTCCCCGGCTTACAACCTCCTTATGCTTTTAATCAATATATAAAGGAGCAGTATCCCCCTGCTCCTTTCGGTGATCCGATTGTCGGGACGGAAGGGTGGATAAAGGAGAATTTGAGCAAGCCTACATTCAAATCAGACCTCAAAAAGCTTGCGGAAGAAAAAAAAGAGGCAAAGGAATACGAATGGTATTCAATGAGGCTTGCTTTTGTCTCCGGAAAAATCGGCGCATCAAAAGAAGATAACCCGTTCCTTGATAACAACGGATGGGGCGTCAACGGAGGAAAAAGGCTTGAAGTTCAGGAGAGGTTTACCGAAACGTTCCGCTTTTACCCTGCGGATATGAAGCACGTAACGGTAGGCAAAGCGTACAAATTCGGTACTGTTTTGGGAGTGATAAGAGATTCGGGAATTAGTACGGTAACCGTTACATTCGAGCAAACTAAGAAAGAAGCAGAAGAAAATGATATGTCGGGGGCCCTCGCCGCGGCAAAAGAGTTTTACAAACTTTTAAAAGAAAGGTCGCAGTCTTGCTATAACAATCCTTATGTCTCAGATTACGTGGGAGACTGTTGTGAACTTGCGGGCAATGTCGTAATAGCAAAGATTAAATGCTCTGCGATCATTGCATTGAAAATGTTGGGGTATGCAGATGATCAAATAGAAAAAATGCTTGAGTTTACAAACTTCATAGACGATTACCACCCTTACCCCGTGTTTTTCGAACTGTACGTAACTTCCCGCGGAGTCAGCCTTATAAAAGGAAGTCCCGAAACGGACAACAAGCCGAAAGATATTTACGTGGATTTCTACAAAAAAGACGTTGCAAGGCGAACGGAAGACAAAAAAACCGAATTTCAGGATACGTTTGTGAACCCTCTCGATTTTATGGTCCCGTTCACAACGATACAAGATCCGAACCAAAACCTTCACGGTTTCGATCAAGGAGGGCAATGATGCACTTAAACAAAGACAACTTTTACGGGCAAGTGGCAATTAAGCAAAACGGGCATTGGATCGGAAGAAAACTCTTAAAGAAAAACTTCCACCCATATAGCAAATGCATACGCATTGCAAACGACTTCGCCCGGAAACAGCTTGCGGAAGTCCACGTTTCCATCTTCTTTGCCAAGAATCCGTTCGATCCGAACAGCGACCTCATCGGCGATTTTCTCGTTGACATTGATGCAGAGAATATAAAACAAGCAAGGGAAGACGCCCGTTTTATTTGCACGTGGCTTGTAAGCATGAAAATCCCATTCCGTATTTCCTTCACTTCACACAGGGGATTTAAGATTTACGTGCCTTTTGAGGCATTCGGAATCGGACCGACGCCTGTTTTACCTCAAATTTATAAGCAGTTTGCGGAACTCATCTCTTTTGCAACAGGAGTGCAGTCTATCGATACGCAGATATACCAAGCACGGCATATGAATAGATGGGACAATACGATACACGAAAAAACGGGAAACTTCCAAGTCCCCATTACCTTTGAAGAGCTTATGCGGGAAATGGATATTGCTTTTCTTATTTCTCTTTCAATGGAGCAGCGCTTCACTGTGGAATCCGTAGAATTTCCTATGCCTGCACCGCTTCTTCAGGAAAAGGTTGAGAAAATAGAAAAAACACTCAGGCAAAAGGAAAAAGAGATGAGAGCAAAGCAGAAAGAAAGCAGGGTAGCAATAAAGAAAGATCTGGATATGGTTAAAAAACTCCGGCCGTGCGTACTGAGCATTTTATCAACAGGAACAGAGCAGGGTGAAAGAAATACAACGGCTTTTATCCTCGCTTCGGATTTAAGGCGTTCCGGTTTTACGAAGGAAGAAGTAACAGAGAAAATATTGAGTTGGAACAACCTAAATAAACCCCCTCTTCCGGAAAAAGAGTTATATTACGTTATTAAAAGCGCTTTCAAAACTCCGAAACCTTACAGTTACGGGTGCAACAATAGTATTCTCGCAAAGAATTGCCCATTCCCCGACAGAACAATATGCACGTTCTACAGAGAGTTTGTAGGAATTAAAGACGAGAATCCGGAAAAGATTTTCAAAAAAGAGGGAAAGAAATATTCAATTAATCTTACCTCTGCTCATATTAGTGCAGGGGAAAAATTTGAAAAAGGAAAAACAAAATTGTGAAAAAAAATCAAGATGCTATAATATTTACGATAAAGAGTTAATTTAAAGCAGAGTTTTCTCTGCAAAAACAAATTATTATAAGGAGGCAAAAAATGGCAAGCAACAAAAATCCGTATTACAAGGCTTTTGCAAAAGCCCAAGTTCCTTACCTAAATCATGTTGTGATCGGGGGTAGCATTGGAGACATAATCCCTCGGGTGAACTCAAAAGGAGTCGAGTACATTGAGACTAAAATTCTCACGATTGTTGATTTGAAAGATTTGGACAACGTATTTTACACAGACAAAAAACATGTGCAGATGAATATGTTTATCCCGGTATTCTTTTATCCTTTAAACGAAAGAATGGCAAGGCAGATAGAATACATAAAGAAGAATGTAAAGCCCAAGATGATTGTTACAGTCAGAGGATTTTTGGATACGATAAAAGTAGAAGTGATAAAAGATTCGGCGTATGCGGAACTTATTGTACGTCCTGAAACTGTGGTCGAAGGTGTAAGTATTCAAAATTCAGGCCGCACCGTTAAACATATTGAGAAATTGGGCGTGTGCATAAATTATTTGAATGTGAATGGAATGATTACGGGTATAGAAACGGCCAAGGCGAGAAACGGAAAAACCATAGTGCATCTTGCAATTGCATCTCCACGTATAATTCCGCGGAACATTGGGGTTCAAACAGGTACCGGGAACGATCTCAATATTGATATATTCCACGGCGTTATTTTTACCGACGAAGCGGAATATGTTGCGCAAAATTTCAAAGTGGGTGAT
>JAGHAO010000078.1 GCA_021161495.1 Caldisericaceae bacterium
AAGATTAAAAACCTCGATACCGGGAATATTGTGGAAAAAACATTCAGGCCTGAAGAAAAGTTTAAAAAAGCCTTTCTTGAAAGAAAGTTGATGCAATATTTGTACAGAGAAGGCGACAATTTCGTTTTTATGGATATGGAAACGTACGATCAGGTTTATCTTTCGAAAAAAGAAGTGGGTGATGCGGTGAATTTCTTAAAGGACAACCTTGAACTAAAAATTGTTTTTCATAAGAACAGGCCAATATCCGTGGAACTTCCCACTTTTGTCGAACTTGAAGTTACGCACACGGAACCGGGTGTAAAGGGGGATACTGCGACCACTGCGATGAAGCCCGCGATTCTCGAAACGGGATATAAGGTTAACGTCCCTCTGTTTGTGAATGAAGGAGACGTAATAAAAGTTGATACGAGAACGGGAGAATATCTTGAAAGGGTGAGCAAATGAGTGAAGTTATTATTACGGACGAAGCAATTGAGTCGATTATTTTAAATGCCACTTTGAGCGTTGACGGTGTTTTTGACACCTGGCGCGGCATAGAAGAGTACATTCCTTATGTGAATAAGGATAAAAAGCGTCCGCACGGAGTAGATTTTGTTATACAAAACAATATTTTAAGCGCAAATGTTTTTATCGTTGCGAAGTACGGATATGATTTGAGAAAAATAGGTGCCGAAGTTCAGAAAAACATAAAACTCAGAATTGAGACAATGACTCCGTTTAAGGTCGGGAAAATAAACGTCATAATAGAAGATGTAAAGTATGAGCATTAGGAGTCGGGCAAGGGAACTCGCATTTAAGATTTTTTTCGCAATGGATGCGGGTAAAAATTCGTTACCCGATGTAGCAACGAATTTTTCTTACGAATCGCCCGTTGCAATGGATTATGCATTGGTTTTGGTAAAGGGCGTGATTGAGCATCTTAGGGAAATAGACGAGAAAATAGTTTCTTTGCTTGAGAACTGGGATTTTTCGAGATTGGCAATGCCGGATAAGGAAATTTTAAGGCTTGCCCTTTTTGAAATTGATTATTTAGACGGGAGCGACCCGGGTGCTGTTGTTTTCGATGCCGTTGAAATTGCTAAAAAATACGGCACTGAAAATTCCGGGGAGTTTGTTAACGGTATACTTCGTTCCTATCTCAGGAGGAAGGAAAATGCCGCTCAAAAGGCTTGAGGCGAGAGTTTACGGATTTGTGCAAGGCGTGGGTTTCAGGTACTTCGTGAGAAAAAATGCGTTAAGGTTTAACCTCAACGGCTATGCAAAAAATCTGCCCGACGGTTCCGTTGAAGTTGTAGCCGAAGGTGAAGAAGAAGATCTCCTGAAATTGTTGGAACTTTTGAAAACGGGTAATTCGTATTCGAATGTGGAGAAAGTCGAATATGCAATTAAAGAGCCTTACAATGATATGAGCGGGTTTGATACCTATTAAAGGAGGTGAAAGGGGTGGATATAGAAGAATATCTTGCCGATAAAAGAAGATTATTCGATAATGCAATAAGATCCGTAATTGAACCCCTTAAGGAACATTCCGTTTTGTATGCCGCTATGTCTTACAGCCTTTTGTCCGGCGGCTAAAGATTGAGACCCATATTGATTCTCTCCGTATATAATGCCCTAACGGGGGAAGAAAGTAAAATCATACCGTTTGGTTGTGCTTTGGAAATGATACATACGTATTCTTTAATTCATGATGACCTTCCCATAATGGACAATAGCGACTTAAGAAGGGGTAAGCCTACCTGCCATAAGGTATACGGGGACGATATGGCACTCCTTGCGGGTGACGCCCTTATTTCCCTCGCATTCGAGATAATATCGGATCCCTCGAACTTAAAGAATTTTCCACCGGATAAGATATTAAACGTTGTTTATGATTTCGGTGTATATACGGGCATAAAAGGCTTGGTCGGCGGGCAAGTGATGGATATTGTAACGAGCGGGATGGATACCATTGATAAAGACACGATACTTTACATTGAGAAAAAAAAGACGGCGTCTCTTATCACACTTGCCGTCCGCACCGGTGCAATCTTGGGAGGTTCGTCCGAAGAGGAGATTTCCGCAATAACTAATTTCGGAATTAATTTGGGAATAAGTTATCAGATAATAGACGACATTTTAGACGTTGTTTCAACTCCAGAAGTGCTCGGCAAAGACACAAACCAAGATAAGAAAAATAGAAAAGCGACTTTTGTCTCACTTTATGGCATGGACGTTGCAAAGAAGATGGCCGAGGAATACGTACAAAAGGCGATCGATTATCTAATTCCGTTTAAGGACAAATATTCCGTTCTTGCGGAGATTGCCAAATTTTCCCTAAAGAGGATCAAGTGAGGGGAGAAAGAAAAATATTAAATTCCATAAATAGCCCTGAGGATGTAAAAAAACTTTCTCAACAAGAACTCGAAGAATTATCTGCCGAGATCAGGAAATTGATTATAGAAACCGTTTCCGAGACGGGAGGGCACCTTGCTTCGAATCTCGGAGCCGTAGAGATCACACTTGCTTTGCATAAAGTTTTCGACTTTTCAAAGGACAAATTAATTTTGGATGTGAGCCATCAAGTTTATACGCATAAAATCATCACCGGAAGGAAAGAAAAATTCTTTACCCTCAGGCAGTACAAGAGTATAAGCGGATATGCAAACCCGGAGGAAAGCGAATACGATGCTTTTGTTGCAGGGCATGCGGCGACTTCTCTCGCACTTGCCGTGGGATTTGTCGAGGCAAGGAAAATAAAAAAAGAAAACCACGAAATCGTTGTTGTAATAGGGGACGGTGCATTTACCGCCGGAGAGGCATTTGAAGGGCTTAATAATTTGGGCAGGCTCGGTGAGAAGGTAATTATTATTTTGAATGATAACGAAATGTCCATATCAAAGAACGTGGGCGCTCTTTCCCAATACTTTGCCCGCATCAGGACATCTTCTTTTTACCGCACGATAAAAGCGAAACTTCCCAAAACAACTTTCGGAAGAAGGATTAAACTTGCCATAAAGGATTTAATTTTACCCGTCGTATTTTTCGAGGAGTTCGGATTTACTTATTTGGGCCCAGTTGACGGCCACAATGTGGAATCTCTTGTCAGTATGTTAAAGAGAAGCAAGAACATAAATTCTCCTGTTGTGGTTCATGTGATAACCAAAAAAGGAAAGGGTTATAAGCCTGCCGAAGAGAATCCTACGGCTTTTCACAGCGCGCATCCGTTTGACATACGAACGGGAAAATTTCGGCATCCTGATTCCAAAT
Source organism: Caldisericaceae bacterium (assembly GCA_021161495.1). Lineage (GTDB taxonomy): Bacteria > Caldisericota > Caldisericia > Caldisericales > Caldisericaceae > AUK232. Next base: position 3,253 of record JAGHAO010000078.1, read on the forward strand.
TGAAATCCTTTTCCGAAGTATTTGGCGAAGAGATTGTAAGACTTGGGGAAGAAGACGAAAGAGTTTTTGCAATAACCGCCGCAATGCCTGACGGAACAAAAACGAGTTTGTTCAGGGATAAATTCCCGGATAGGTTCCTTGATGTGGGAATTGCCGAACAATGTGCGGTAACGGCGGGTGCGGCTCTTGCAAAAGAGGGGTTGAAACCGGTGGTTGCAATTTATTCTACGTTTATGCAAAGAGCGTACGATCAGCTTGTTCATGATGTCGGTATTCTCGATTTGCCCGTAATTTTCGCATTGGACAGAGCGGGCGTTGTTTCACAGGACGGGCCGACGCACCAAGGTGTTTTCGATCTTTCTTTTATGAGAACAATACCCAATTTTGTTGTTATGGCCCCGAAAAATGCCTCGGAACTTCGTGCAATGTTAGAATTCGCTTTGGATTGCAAACACCCTGTTTCCATTCGGTACCCGAAGGATTATGCGGAAGAGGGGGAAGAGATTAAAAAAATCGAGATTGGAAAGGCGGAACTTGTTAAAAGCGGGAAAGATTTGTTGATTATATCAATAGGAGTAATGTTTTACCCCGCAGCGGAGGCAGTTAAAATTTTGGAAAACAAAGGTATTTCCGTGGGGCTTATCAATGCCCGGTTTGTAAAGCCCATTGATAAGGATTTGATAACAAGAGAGGCGCTTCGTTCCGGAAAAGTGCTTACCGTGGAAGACAATACCTTATCCGGCGGATTTGGTTCGGCCGTAAAAGAAATTCTTTCCGATAAGGATATTATCGTGCATTCCCTTGGAATTAACGACTTCTTCCCTGAGCAGGGTAATAGAAAAGATTTACTTGCAAAATACGGATTGAATGCGGAAACTATCGCAAAAGTTGGTGAGAAAATTGCCGAAGAAAAGATTAGATGAAGAGATTGTAAACAGGGGGATCCTCAAAACGCGTTCCGAAGCAAAGCGCTTCATAATGGAAGGAAAGGTGATGGTTAACGGCGAAACCGTATCGAAGGCGGGGCATAGCGTTTCCGAATCCGATAAAATTACTCTTAAAGCGCCTAAAAAGTATGTGGGCAGGGGAGGGCTCAAATTAGAGTTTGCACTTGACAAATTTAACATTAAAGTAAAGGACAGAATTGCCGGAGACATAGGTGCATCGACTGGAGGTTTTACGGATTGCCTCTTAAAAAGGGGAGCAAAGAAGGTTTATGCCGTGGATGTGGGGTACGGCCAATTGGACTTTTCCATAAGGAATAATCCTCGTGTGGTTGTTTTGGAAAGAACGAATGCGCGGTACCTTTCGAAAAAGGAAATCAAAGATGATTTATCGCTTGTCGTTATGGACGTATCTTTCATTTCGATCTTGAAAATTCTTCCTGCATTAAATAATCTAACTTGCCCTGATGTGGATATTGTCTCTCTTATAAAGCCTCAGTTCGAAGGAAAACCGGAATATCTTAGAAAAGGAATTGTTAAAAATCCGGAATTTCATAGAATAATTTTGAAGGAGGTTTCCGCAAACATAAAAAAATTGGGGTTCTCCGTGGTGAATGCAACATATTCCCCTATTAAGGGCGGAAAGGGAAATATCGAGTATTTTTATTTGATTCGAAAAACGGGTGATATGATCCAAAATGATTTGCTTTATAAGATAATAGACGAGGCTTGGGAGAAATTATGAGAATAGGCATTTTTTATCTGGAAAATAACGGTATTGAGGAAACGGCAAGAGAACTTGCCGTGTTTCTTACGAAGAGAAATGTGAAGGTGATTGACACCGATAACTTAAAAAAGTTGAGAAGTGCAAAAGGGCTTATCATTATAAGTCTCGGAGGGGACGGAACATTTTTGAAGGCCTCTCATATAGGAATTCGTCTCAACGCCCCGGTAGTAGGGGTTAATCTTGGGAATCTCGGGTTCCTTACGGATATCGAAGCGAGGGATTTGTTTGATGCCACTGAACAACTTCTGAAAGGAAAATACGAAGTTGAAAAAAGGATGACCCTTGAAGGAACCGTTATAGGGACCAAAGGTGAGGAAAAGACATTTATTGCTGTTAACGACTTTATTGTTCAGCGGAAAATTGACGGCAAGATACTTTCCACTGAAATTTACGTAAACGGGATGGATTCGGGCAGGTTCCGTTCGGACGGATTGGTTGTTGCAACTCCTACGGGTTCTACTGCATATTCGCTTTCCGTCGGCGGGCCTATCATATCCCCTCTTTCCGAGGTGTATTCTTTTGTTTTTATTGCTCCGCACAAACTTTCCGCTCGTCCCGTGGTTTTGTCTGGTTCCGATAAATTGTCCGTGAGAATGCTTACCGAAGGAACTTCTTATCTTTTGAGGGACGGGGAAATAATTGCCACGCTTGAAAAGTTTGACAGGATTTTGTTCAAAAAAAGCGGTAAATATTTGCAGATATTGCATCTTAAAAATAAAAACTTTTTTGAGGTTTTAAATAAAAAATTCGGTTGGGGGGTATAGATGATCGTAGGCTTGCTTCTAAAAGATTTTGCCATTGCTAAAAAAGTGGAGCTTGCGTTTGATTCAAATCTTATCGTAATTACGGGTGAAACGGGAGCGGGAAAAACCATATTAATGAAGGCAATTGCCGCATCTTGCGGAAGTAGTATAAGTAGCGACGTAATACGCAGTAATGCGGAAAAAGCCCAGGTAGAAGCAAGTTTTACCCTTGATGATTCCGAAAATGCAAAGGCTGTACTCTTGAAATATGACCTGCTTGAAGAAGATAATGTTTTAATTCTTTCGAGGACTATATACGGCAGTAGGACAAAGGCAAGTGTAAACGGACATTTTGTTCCGATAAAAATATTAAACGAAATCGGAAGAAAGTTGATCGATATGCACGGGCAACATGACGTGCAAACGCTTCTTAAACCCGAAAATCATTTGGATGTTCTTGACAGATTCGACGGGCCGGAGATGCTTTCACTGCGGGAAGAAATTCATAAAGAGTTTCTTCTTTTGAGAGAACTTAAAAATGAAATAAAAAGGCTCGAAGAAGAGGATCAAAAATATCGGCAAGAGCGTGATTTTATAGAATTTGAGATCAATGAACTCGAAAATGCCAATTTGTCTCCGGATGAAGAGGAAGAGCTTCGAAAAGAAGAAAAAATTCTTGCCAATAGTCAGGAGTTTGCCGAGTTAATTGAATCCTCAAAGATGCTTCTTACGCAAAATGAGGAGGCTTCTATCCTTGATTTGGTGGATAAATTTATTGACTTTTTATCCGAAGCGTCCCGGATCAATCCGGATTTGAACGATATTCTAACGATAGCCGAGCAAATAAAAACCGAAATCAGGGATTTCGACAGAGAACTCTCCGAATTCGAGGCGGAAAACATATACGACCCCGAAAAACTTTCTCAAATTCAAGAGAGGCTTTCTTTTCTTTCCACCTTGAAGATAAAATATAGGAAAGAGATTCCGGAACTTATCGATTACCTTAACGAATTAAAAGAGAAATCCGAATCTTTTTCTTCTCTTTCCGAAGAAATAGAAACTAAAAAAAGCGAAGTTGAAAGTTTAATCTCTTCCCTTGAAGAAAAGTGTGCGAAGCTGAACGAACTGCGTGAACAAACTGCAAGAGTATTTGAGCAAAAGGTTCTTGCGGAACTCAAAGATTTGGCGATGGAACATGCGGAATTCAAAGTGCAAATTACCCAGATTCCGGATGAGGGCGGTATTTTGGTTCACGGTAAACGTGTGAAGTTATTCCCGTTCGGAACGGATGTGGTTGAATTCCGGATTGCTCCTAATCCGGGGGAAGGGTTTAAGCCCCTTGCCTCGGTTGCTTCCGGTGGCGAACTTTCAAGAATAATGCTCGCAATAAAGAGGGTAATAGCGAAAGTGGATAACATTCCTACACTTGCATTTGACGAAGTGGATGCGGGGATAGGGGGAAAAACAGGAGAAAAGGTAGCCGAAAAACTTTACGATATTTCAAAATACAGGCAGGTTATTTGCATTACGCACCTACCGCAAATTGCCTCACTTCCCGCTGAACACTTCGTTGTGGAAAAGAAAGTTGAAAACGGGGAAACTTTTCTTACGGTTAAAAAACTTACCGAAAATGAGAGGGTAAAAGAAATTGCGAGAATGATTTCCGGAACGAATGTTACGGATACGACAATAAAACAGGCTGAAGAGCTTTTAAGGAGGTGGAGATGAAAATTTTAGTGATTAATCCGGGTTCTACATCGACAAAGGTGGCGGTGTATGAAGACGAAAAACCTATTTTTACGGAATCTATTCATCATTCTGCGGAAGAACTATCAAAATTCAAAAACCTTGCGGATCAGAAGGATTTTAGAAAAGCCGAGGTAATGAAAATTTTGAAATCGCACGGATTTGACCCGAAGGACCTTGATGCGGTGGTGGGCAGAGGAGGGATACTTAAACCTATAAAAGCAGGTACCTATACTGTTAATGAAAGGTTGCTCTACGATCTTGAGCATTCAAAAGTTGACCATGCCTCGAACCTTGGTGGTATTATAGCGTATGAAATCGCACATCCCTTAGGGATACCCGCTTTTATAGCGGATCCTGTTTCGGTGGACGAATTCGAGGACCTTGCAAGGATTTCGGGCTTAAAAGAAATTGAGCGCCTTTCTCTGTTGCATACCCTTAATATAAGGGCAAATGCTTACAGGTATGCGAAAGAAAAAGGGAAAAAATTCTCCGATCTCAATTTAATAGTTGTTCATTTAGGGGGAGGAATATCAATTGCACCTATAAAGAATGGAAAAATAGTGGATGTAAATAATGCAAACGAAGGTGGTCCTTTTTCTCCCGAACGGGCAGGCGGGCTTCCTTCTATTAACATTGTGGAGTTGGCATATTCCGGCCGGTACACGGAGAAAGAGCTTAAAAGGTTGCTTACAAAGCAGGGTGGAATGATTTCCTATTTGAATACGAACAATATGAAAGATGTGTTGAAGAAGGTAAAAGAGGGAGATAAATACGCAAAATTAATTTTTGAAGCGATGTGTTATCAGATATCCAAAGAAATAGGAGCAATGGCAACTGTATTGAAGGGCAACGTGGAAGCGATTATCCTGACCGGCGGTGTCTCTTTTAACGAAGAAGTGGTTGAAGAAATAAGAAAAAGAGTGGAGTGGATTGCTCCCGTTATTGTTTACCCGGGAGAAAAGGAACTTGAAGCACTTGCTTTTGCGGCATTGAGAGTGCTGAGGGGAGAGGAATCCCCTCTGGAATACGTATAAGGAGGCAGAAATGTTCAGGAGTTTTGAAGAACTTTTTTCTCATTTGAAAACAAAAGGAAGGGAAAGGATTGTTGTTGCGGGCGGAGAGGATATCGAAGCATTAAAAGCGGTAAAGGAAAGTTATGATTACGGTTTCGGAAAAGGTGTGCTAATAGGCTATAAAAACAAAATCGAGGATGCGTTAAAGTTAATTGGAAGCGACGAATTTGTGGAAAAGATTGTAGACATCTCTTCCGAAGAAGAAAAGGGCCCTGCTGCTGTTAGGGAAGTTAAAACGAACGGCGGGGTTTTATTGAAAGGACAAATAAAAACGGCATACCTTTTAAAGGCCGTGCTTGACAAAGAGAACGGTTTGAGGACCGACCGAATTATTAGTGACGTATTTGTATTTGAGGACATCTCTGTTTCAGGCAAATTGGTTCTTATGAGTGACGGGGGAGTAAATATAAACCCGGACTTAAATGCTCTTATAGCAATAATTAAAAATGCAGTCGAAGTTGCGCATAAATTGGGTAATGAAAACCCTAAGGTGGCGTTGCTCTCCGCGGTGGAAGTCGTTAATCCGGATATGCAGGATACTTTAAACTGGTCACTTATATCCAAAATGAGCAAGAGAAACCAAATAAAAGGTTGTGTAATTGACGGCCCACTTGCGCTGGATAATGCGATCTCCGAATATGCCGCAAAGAAAAAAGGAATTGTGTCGGAAGTTGCGGGGAATGCCGATATTCTTATTGTTCCGAATATTGTGGTGGGAAATGTTTTCGGAAAATCTCTTGCGTACTATTCAAAATTTAAAAATGCGCATATAATAGTGGGGACGAAAGTTCCGGTAATGATTCCGTCGCGTGCGGACAGGAGCGATGTTAAATTTAATTCCATTGCGCTTGCGATAGCGAGTAAAACAATTTAATTTAAGGAGGTTTGTATGTTAAAGTCATTGGAAGCGATTGTTGAGGAAGTTAAAAAGCGAGAAAAAAGGACGGTATCCGTTGCGTACGGGCAGGACTTGCACACTTTGCAGGCAATAGAGAAAGGCGTGAAGGAGGGGCTTTTCAATGCAATCGTATTTGCGGGTAAAGCAGAAGTGGAGCGCGTTGCAAAAGCTAACAATATCGATACGTCACTGTTTGATGTGGTGGATGTTCCCGATGAAGACGAAGCCATAAAACAGGCGGTAAGAGCGGTAAGGCAGAAAAGAGCGGATCTTCTTATGAAAGGCCTTTGCCATACTGCAAACTATATGAAGGGCATATTGAATAAAGAAGAAGGGCTTCTTCCTCCGGGTGCGATTCTTTCGCATGCATTTATTATTGAAATTCCTACGTATCATAAATTGATGGTTGTATCCGATGCCGCAGTCATACCCCAGCCGGATCTTAATATGAAAAAGGCAATGATAAATTATGATGTCGCAATTTCCCACAAGTTAGGAATCGACAATCCGAAGGTTGCCGTGGTTGCAGCAGTTGAGACAGTAAATCCCAAAATGCAGGCAACGGTTGAAGGAGCACTTCTTTCCAAAATGAATGAAAGAGGGCAGATTAAGGGATGCATTGTTGACGGCCCTCTTGCTTTGGATCTCGCCGTGTCGAAAGAAGCCGCGGAGATTAAAAAAGTCCGCTCCGAGGTTGCGGGAGATGCGGATATCCTGATTTTCCCCAATATTGAAACAGGAAATGCTTTCTATAAATGCACCACAAAACTTGGAAACGCTAAAATAGCGGGAATAGTAACCGGCACAACGGCGCCTGCCGTGTTGACGTCGAGAGGTGACAGTGAAGATTCCAAGTTCTTCTCTCTTGCCCTTGCGGCATTGATAGCGGAGAAATAACAATTTTGCGAATTTTTTTAAATTTTGTATAATAGAAAATTAGAGAAATTAAATGAAGATAAGGAGAGTGAAATGGGTGACATGGGCGAGAAGGATGTTTATAAAGAGGTAAATCCTGATGATGTAAATTCGATTCTTAAAGCGATTTCGGTTGAGAAATTACCAAAAAGCGGGAGCGTTAAGGCTGAGAGCAATAATGCCGAGGCTGCGGGAGGGGAAGGCGAAGTTAAAGATCCGATGAGCCTTGCTAAGCATTACGTCCCCAAACCTTTTAGAAGGGGCGACATTATTACCGTTACTGTCGTAAAACTTGAAAAGGACGGAATAATGGTAAACGCGGGAGGAAAAGGAGATTACTATATTCCGTTAAAAAATCTTTCGCTTAAACCGATTTCATCGCCTGAGGAAGTGGTAAAAGTGGGTGATAAAATTGACGTTTATGTGGTGAAGGAGAGAGACGCCAAAGGAAATGCTGTTCTTTCCAAAAAGAAAGCGGATTATACGGAGAAGTGGAAAGAACTAAAAGAAAAACAACATAGGGGTGAAACGGTAACTGCAAAGGTTATTAAAGCGATAAAGGGCGGACTCCTCACTGACGTCGAAGGAATAGTTGCTTTTCTTCCTCAATCGCAAGTAGGATTGAAAAAGGGAGAATCCCTGGAAGATTACGTGGGTAAAGAATTTGATGTGAAAATTCTTGAAGTCGATTCCGCAATAAGGAGGATGGTAATCTCAAGAAGAGAATTTTTGAGAGAAGAAAAGGAAAAGGAAAGAAAAGAGGCTCTGGTTAACCTCAAAAAAGGAGATATAATAGAGGGAACGGTAAGAACCATAAAGGATTTCGGGGTTTTTGTCGATATAGGCCACGGAATAGACGGATTTGTAAGACTCAGTGAACTTACCTGGGGAAGAAGGAAAAAACCTGCGGAAGTGGTTAAAAAGGGAGAATCCGTAAAGGTTAAAATTCTTAATGTAAATTTGGGTTCCGGAAAAGTGTCTTTGAGTCTTAGGCAGACAAAGCCTTATCCCTGGGATATTGTGGAAGAAAAATTCCCGGTTGGTTCAATTGTCGAAGGGACCGTGATCAGAATTCATCCCTTTGGCGCCGTGGTGGAATTGGACGACGGAATTACGGGACTCGTGCATATTTCACAGTTGGATACAAAAAGGGTGAATAAGGTTGACGATGTGGTGAAGATCGGTGATAAAATCACCGTTAAAATCCTTAATATAGATAAGGAAAATAAAAAAATAAGGCTCAGCAGGAGGGCGGTGCTGGAGGAGAGTAATGCCTGAAAAGATTCTCAGCCTTAATAAGGAACAGATAAAGAAATTTCTTCCTCACAGGGACCCGTTTTTATTCGTTGATGAGATTACGGAGGTTATACCGGGGAAGAGTGTAATTGGGAAGAAAGTTGTTCGTAAAGATGAATTCTTCTTTAAAGGCCATTTTCCCGGGCTTCCGATTTTTCCCGGAGCTATTTTAATAGAAACATTGGCACAGGTTTCGGCTTTTATAATTTTAACAATGCCCGGTAAGGAAAAATTGTTCGGGTTGTTTACGGGCGTGGATAAATTCAGATTCAAGAAGGTTGTTAAGCCCGGTGATGTCCTTACAATAAAGTCTCACGTTATTTCCTACGGACATAACGTAGCAAAAAGTGAAGGAAAAATCTTTGTTAACAATAAAGTTGTTGCGGAAGGAGTTGTATCTGCAATGTTTATTGATAAAAAGAAAGTAATGGAGGCGAAATGATGGGTAATGTAGGTATAATAGGGGTCGGCAGTTATGTACCCGACAAAGTGGTTACAAATTTTGACCTCGAAAAATTCCTTGATACTTCCGATGAATGGATAAGGACGAGGACAGGAATTGTCGAAAGGCGATTTGCGGACGATAGTCAAACCACAAGTGACCTTGCGGCAATTGCGGCGAAACGCGCAATCGAAGACGCTGGGATATCTCCGGAAGATATCGGCTTGATTATTGTGGGCACGAATTCCCCGGATATGCGTTATCCGGCAACCGCATGCCTTGTGCAGGACAAGATCGGTGCTAAAAACGCGGCGGCGTTCGATCTGCAAGCGGGATGTCCCGGATGGATTTTTGCAACAACCGTGGGTGCCCAGTTTGTAAAAACGGGAATGTACAAATATGTCCTTACGATAGGGGCGGAAGTTATAACGAGAATGATGGATAAAACGGACAGATACACATATGTTCTGTTTGGTGACAGCGCGGGTGCTACTGTTCTCGCCAATGTCGAAGAAGGCGGGTTTAAGTCGTTTGAACTTTATGCGGATGGTAGCCTTGCGGAGTATCTTACTTTTCCTGCGGGAGGTTCCAAACTGCCCTTCAGCCAGGAAGTTCTCGATAAGAGGCTTCACTATACAAAGATGAACGGCAAGGAAGTGTTTAAATTCTCCGTAAGGGAAATTGGCAGAATTTCTAAAAACGTAATTAACAAAGCAGGGCTTAAACCGGAAGATATACGCTGGTTCATCCCTCATCAGGCAAATTTGCGTATAATAGATGCCGGAATGAAAAGACTGGGAATACCGAAAGAAAAAGTTGTTGTGACAATCGATAAATACGGAAATTCCTCGGCAGCTTCGATACCCGTGGCATTGGATGATATATACAAGCAGGGAAAGATTAAAAAAGGTGATCATCTTCTTATGGTCTCGTTCGGTGCCGGTATGACTTCCGGTGCATTTGTTGTGGAGTGGTCAAAATGAAGGCGTTTGTTTTTCCCGGACAAGGCTCACAATACGTGGGAATGAGTAAAAAAATTCCCGATTCGTCGCTTAAAAAGGAATTGTTTACGAAAGCTTCCGATATTGTAGGGTTCGACCTTTTGAATCTTTGCGACAACGGGCCTATGGCGGATCTTACCTCTACGGAAAACACTCAACCCGCCCTTTTTACCGTTTCGGCAATTTATGATCTTATGCTAAAGGAGAAGGGAGTAAAGCCGGAAATTGTGGCAGGCCACAGTTTGGGTGAGTATTCCGCTTTGTTTTCGGCAGGTGTTATTTCATTTGAAGACGGCATTTCTCTTGTTAGGAAAAGAGGGCTTTTAATGAAATCCGCCGCCGAAAAGTCACCAGGAAAAATGCTTGCCGTAATCGGATTGAAAGAAGATAAATTACAGCCGTTGTTAGATGAAGCATCCAAGGAAGGCGTTATAGTTGCCGCAAACTTTAACTCTCCGGGGCAAATTGTCCTTTCCGGGGAATCGGCAGCAATAGAAAAAGCCCAATCTATTGCAAAAGATTTCGGGGCGAGGCTTGCCAAAGTTCTTGCCGTGTCGGCTCCTTTTCACTCTCCTTTAATGCAACCCATAGTTGAAGAAATGAGTTTGCATATAGACAAGGTCAATTTTAGCAAACCGGATGTGCCTGTTGTTCAAAATGTTACGGGTGAAATTTCGGAAGATGTGAAAACGATAAAAGAAAATCTTAAAAAGCAACTTACAGGCCCTGTTTTATGGACAAAAACTTTGGATACGATGAGTAATTCGGGTGTGGAGGAGTTTTTCGAAGTAGGGCCTAAAAACGTCTTAAAGGGTTTGATTTCCAGAACACTCAAAGGAGTGCAAATCAAACTTGCGGAGGAGATTTTTAATGCTTAAAATCGATTTAAGCGGAAGGAAGGCCATAGTTACTGGAGGTTCCAGAGGAATTGGAAGGGCGATTGCCGTTACTCTTGCGGATTGCGGTGCCGATGTTGCTGTTCTTTACGCTCACAATAAGGAAGCTGCGGAAGAGACAGCCAAAATGATTAAAGAAAAAGGAAGAAACGTAATCGCGGTTAAGTGTAATGTTGCAAATGAAGACGACGTTCAAAAAACAGTGGAAGACATTGTGAAAGAGTTTGGCAAAATAGACATATTGGTTAATAATGCGGGTATAACGAAAGACGGCTTAATTATGCGAATGGAAGGCCCTGATTGGGATAAAGTGCTCGAAACCAATTTAAAAGGTGCCTTCTTAATGACTAAGTATTCTTTGAAATATATGATTAAAAACCGGTTTGGCAGAATAATAAACATTTCTTCCATCGTCGGAATAATCGGTAATGTAGGGCAGGCAAATTATGTTTCTTCTAAGGCGGGGCTTATAGGCCTTACCAAGGCCACCGCAATAGAATATTCTTCCAGAAACATAACTGCAAATGCAATAGCCCCCGGTTTTATTGACACGGATATGACGAAAAAGCTTTCCGAAAAGGTGAAGGAGCAGTTTTTACAGAAAGTATTGAAAAGAGTACCCGGTAAGCCTGAGGATGTGGCAAATGTAGTTGCTTTTCTTGCTTCACCTCTTGCTTCCTATATAACGGGAACTACAATTTTAGTTGATGGCGGTTTAAGTTTAGGATAATAAAATTTTCAAAGGAGGTTGTATTATGGACGAAAAAGAAATTAGAGAAAAAGTAGTGGAAATTGTGAAGGACAAACTTGGCGTAGAGGATGACAAAATTACGGACGATGCCAAGTATGTTGATGATCTCGGTGCGGATTCTTTGAGCCTTGTGGATATCGCAATGGCTCTCGAAGACGAATTCGGGATGAAAATTCCGGATGAAGACATCGAAAAGATCACGACCGTAGGAGCAACAATTCAATACATTAAAGAGCACCTAAAATAGATATGAGAAGAGTTGTTATAACCGGTTTGGGAATTGTATCTCCGATAGGAATCGGAAAGGATAATTATTTCGACTCCTTGAAAAAAGGAGTATCCGGAGTTTCTCGTATTACTCTCTTTGATCCTACGGATTTTTCGGTGCAGATTGCTGCGGAAGTGAAAAATTTTGAACCGGAAAAGTATTTGGACAAAAAAGAGTTGAGAAGGCTTGACAGAGTTCAAAAGTTTGCTTTTGCGGCGGCAAAAGAAGCAATAGAAGACTCCGGATTAAACCCCGAGTCGGAAAACAAAGAAAGGGTAGGAGTTTATTTTACGTCCGGAGTTGGAGGGCTTGAATCTCTTTGGGAGCAGTTTCATGTTCTTGCCGAGAAAGGCCCGAGAAGAGTCAGCCCGTTTTTAATCACGGAGTTGATTGTCGATGCTATTCCTGCATACATAGCACTGAGATACGGATTTAAGGGAGCGACTCTTTCCCCTGTTGCGGCTTGTGCTTCCGCTACTCAAACGTTTGGAGAAGCGATGCTTGCAATTCAGCGCGGAGATCTTGATGTTATTGTTGCGGGTGGTGCCGATGCTGCTATAAATCCAATCGGAGTGGCTGCATTCGCTTCTATGAGGGCTCTTTCGAAGAGGAACGATTCTCCGGAAGATGCTTCGAGGCCGTTCGATAAAACAAGAGACGGTTTCGTTATGGGAGAAGGCGCCGGAGCACTTGTGCTTGAATCTCTTGAGCACGCAAAGAAGCGTGACGCGCATATATATGCGGAGCTTGCAGGCTATGGCGCAACGACTGATGCTTATCATACTACCGCTCCGGACCCAACGGTTTCCCAAATTAAGCGTGCTATGAATATGGCGATGGAAAGCGCCGGAGTTTCTCCGGATGATGTGGATTATATAAATGCCCACGGAACATCCACTCCGTTGAATGATAAGTACGAAACAAAGGCTATAAAAGAAATTTTCGGAGAACGTGCGTATAAAATTCCGGTAAGCTCCACAAAATCGATGATCGGGCATCTTCTCGGTGCGTCAGGTGCTGCAGAGTCTGTTGCAACGCTCCTATCAATAGAAAAAGGAATTGTGTTTCCTACGATTAATTACAAGGAAAAGGATCCGGAATGCGATTTGGATTACGTTCCGAATGAAGCAAGAGAACAGAAGATTGACGTTGCCCTTAAAAATTCTTTCGGATTCGGAGGGCATAACGTCTCTTTGATCTTTAAAAAATTCAAAGAGTAATCTTCGCCTTTTTATCGGAAGTTAAATTAATAAGGCCGTTGGCATTATACCACCGGCCTTATTCTTTTTTCATCGGTCTTTCCATTAATTGGTTCAGTTCTTTTAACGGGCTGTTTTTTTTGTAGATTATATTGTAAATTGCATCTGTTATAGGCATATAAATATTATTTTTTTTCTTTATTTCATAAACGGATTTTACCGTATACATTCCTTCCACTACTTTTGTTGTAAGTTCTTCGATTTCTTCTTTTGTTCTTCCTTTTCCTATTTCCTCTCCCGCCCATCTGTTTCTGCTATTTTTGCTGAAAGATGTTGCTATCAAATCCCCCATACCGGAAAGGCCGTAAAAGGTTTCTTTTTTGCCTCCCATAAATTCTCCGAACCTTGTGAGTTCAGCCGTTCCGCGGACAATTAACGAGGATTTGCTGCTGTCTCCGAAACCAAGTCCGTCGCTGATGCCGGCGCCTATGGCAAGAACGTTTTTTAACGAACCTCCTAATTCAACTCCGATTAAATCCGTTGTGTAGTAAACTCTGAAATATTTTGTGGAAACGATCTTTTGAATTTCTTTTAGTATTTTTTCGGACTTACCGCCTATAACGGTTGCGGCAGGCATTTCTTTTGCGATTTCTATTGCGAAGTTCGGCCCGGACAACGTCATTATGCTTTCCGAAGGAATATTGCTCCAAACCTCTTTTATTACTTCCGACATTCTTTTATTGGTTCCGTTTTCTATACCTTTTGCAAGATTGATTATAAACGGCTTATTTTTTGGGGTATTCTTTTTTATAACGCTTCTCAGCTTTTGTGCGGGTACGGCAAGAACTATAAGATCTTTCGTATATAGCGCCTCTTCAAGATTATTCGTTATTTTCTTAATATGATTTATTTTAACGCCTTTCAAATAAAAGATGTTTTCATTCCATTCTTTTAAAGAATGAAGCGTTTTTTTGCTATGGCTCCAGAGTGTTACCTCAAATCCTTTCTTGCCGAGCATTTCCGCAAAGGTTGTTCCCCAACCGCCGGCACCTATAACACCTATCTTCATTGCTTATTGATTTCCTCTATGATTTTATCGATAAGCCACTTTGGAGTGGAAGTTCCCGATACGATTCCAAGCGTTTTGCATTGAGACAAATCGAGGGATTTCACATCCTTTTCGTTTTGTATGAAAGAGCTGTTTTTGTTAATTTTTTTTACGAGTTCAAATAACCTGTTTGTATTCGCGCTTGTTTTTCCGCCTATAACCAAAACGCAATCTACTGTTTGAGCAATACTTTTTGCTTCTTTTTGCCTTCTTAGAGTCTCATCGCAAACCGTATTGAAAAAACGCACCTCTTTGGCATAGCGTAGAAATTTTTCCGTAACTGAAAAGAGCATCTCTTCGAACGCCGTGGATTGCGAGACAATGCCGATTTTTCCGAAACTTTTTTCCGGAATTTCATTCTTATTCCTGAAAATCCCTATAAGATTTTTTCCTGCGGTGTCGGATAATACGCTTACCTCCCTGTGTCCTTTGTCGCCCACAATTACAATTCCGTAGTTCTCCTTTTTCAATCTCTCAATTATGTGTACTGTTCTTAATACGAGCGGACAGGTTGTGTCAACAACTTTTTTGAAATTGGTTTCTGCGGTCTTTATTTCTTCTTCTGTTGCTCCGTGAGCGGGGAGTATCAGCACATCTCCTTTCGTTTTCAAGTTTTCAATAGGTATAATACCTTTTTGTTTCAGTCTTTTTACTTCTTCCTCATTGTGAAGTATTGCGTCGAGCGTGTAAACGTTGTTGTATTTCCCCGCAAGTTCTTCGGCAAGTTCTATTGCACGCCTTACTCCAGAGCAAAAACCGGAATTTTCTGCTATTATAATTTTTCTTTTGATATCTTTACGCATTTTTCAATCTCTTTTATAACGTAATTTGCCGCTTTTTCATAGAAATCTTTATCGTGCGGGTCAAAAATTTTCCATACTTCCACGGGTTTTCCGAAAGTGATTACGATATGCTTTGGCTTTGGGAATTTTCCGTTTTTCGGAAGTGCTATTCTTGTGCCCGCTATGCCTATAGGAAGGATTGGCGCTCCTGCCTTATATGAAATAAATATAAATCCTTTTTTAGGCATTCCCAGTCTATCTCCTTCGACCCTGGTTCCTTCGGGAAACATAAGCAAGGGTTTTCCTTCTCTTAATATATTTATTGCCGTTCTCAGACTTTCCACATCCGCAAAGTTTCTTTTTAACGGAATCCCTCCCAATTTTCTAAAATACCATGCCCTAAATTTGTTTTCGAATAGCTCTTTTTTTGAAAGGGTGTACATTTTTCTGGGAAGTGCCCTTCCCACTATCGGAATATCCAAACCGCTTTTGTGGTTTGGTGCTGCAATGAATCCGCCTTCTTTCGGGACATTCTCAACCCCGATTATGGTGAGGCGAAAATAAATTTTAAATAGTACTTTTGCTACTGCATGGGCCGTTTCGTAAAGCATACTCTTTCCCCTCGTAGAATTGCAATATTTTATTTACAACACCATCTATGCTTAATCCCGTGGTGTCGATTACATACGAATCCTCGGGTATTTTCAAAGGAGAAGTTTCTCTTGTGGAGTCTATAAGATCGCGTGTCCTCAAATTATTCAGAACTTCGTCAAAGGTTGTGTTTACGCCTTCTTTAATAAGTTCTTTAAATCTTCTGTTGGCTCTTTCTTCTACGGTGGCAGTGAGATAAATTTTCAGAAAGGCGTCTTTTAATACGACGGAACCTATATCTCTTCCAACCATCACGGTGTCCCTTTTAAAGGCAATCCTTCTTAATATTTCCGTAATTTTGTTTCTTATTTCGGGTATTGTCGAAACAGGAGAAACAAGGTTGTCAACTTCTTTGCTTCGTAATTCGCCCAGCGTGGTTTTTTTGCCGTTTATACTGATAATACCGTTCTCAAATTCAATTTTGCTTTCTTCAACAAGTTTGTACCACTTTTCTTTTTCGGCTTCTGCATTGTTTTTAATGATAACAAGTGTTGCAGCACGGTAAAACAAGCCGCTGTCTATAAATACAAACCCCAATTTCTCTGCAAGCAGTTTTCCGACTGTGGATTTTCCGCTTCCGGAGTCTCCGTCGATTGCAATGTTTCTATTTGTCTTCATATTCCGCTATTTTATTAATTCTTCTTTCGTGCCTTCCCCCCAAAAATTCTGCGTTAAGCCACGCGTTCGTAATTTCTTTTGCGAGCTCCGTTCCCAAAACTCTTCCACCCATACAGAGAATATTTGCGTTGTTATGCTCGCGTGCCGAGTGTGCCGAATAAACATCACTTACCAAACTTGCCCGAATTCCTTTTACTTTATTTGCTGCAATGGACATTCCTATACCCGTTCCGCAAATCAAAATACCGAAAGTTTCTTCTCCCTTTGCTACGCTTTCCGCAAGCGAGATCGCATAATCGGGATAATCCACCCTTTCCTCGGAATTTGTTCCGAAATCGACTACTTCTATGCCCTTTTCTTCAAGAAATTTCTTAATTTCCTCTTTAAGTTTAAATCCTGCATGATCCGATCCTATTGCAATTTTCATATATACCTCCTAACTTTAAAATTATACCACATTTGATTTTATAACAAATTCTTTTAAAATATGAAAACGTTTTGAGGAGGTTTTCATGGATGCATTTGAAAAAATAAAAAACAAAACTGTTGAGATAATTAACGACGACGAGTTAAAAGAAAAGTTAAAGAGCGGAAAGAAACTTCGTGTTAAATTGGGCGCAGACCCTACCGCACCGGATTTGCACCTCGGCCATTATGTAGTTCTCCGCAAACTCAGGGATTTTCAGGAGTTAGGGCATACTGTTGTGTTTATAATCGGGGATTTTACGGCATTGATTGGCGATCCTTCCGGGCGTTCCAAAACAAGGCCACCTCTCACGAGGGAGCAGATAAAAGAAAACGCAAAAACATATTTTGACCAGGTGTTCAGAATTTTAGACAAAGATAAAACGGAAATTCATTTCAATTCGGAATGGCTTTCGAAAATAGATTTGGAAAAATGGATAAGAATTTCTTCCAAGTTTACTGTTGCGAGAATTTTGGAGAGGGACGATTTCTTAAATAGATACAAATCCGGAATCCCGATATTCTTTCACGAGTTTTTTTATCCTGTAATGCAGGCATACGATTCGGTTGCGATAAAGGCGGATATCGAACTTGGCGGGACGGACCAAAAATTCAATTTGATGATGGGGAGAAGGCTTCAGGAAGCATTTGATATGGAACCCCAAATTGCCGTTATTATGCCTATTCTCAGAGGGCTTGACGGAGTTAAAAAAATGAGCAAAAGTTTGGGGAACTATGTGGGCATAACGGAAGATGCGGATTCTATGTTCGGAAAAATAATGTCCATTCCCGACGAACTTATTGCAGAGTATTATTTCCTTGTTTTGAATAAAAGCGAAGATGAGGCGAAGGAAATTGAAGAAATTATAAAGAGCGGTAAAGAAAATCCTATGAATTTAAAAATGGAACTTGCAAAAGGTATTGTAGAGCTTTTCCACAGCAAAAACGATGCTTTAAAGGCGGAGGAAAATTTCAAGAAAATTTTCAGTAAAAAAGAAATTCCCGATGATATCGAAGAACTCGATGTTTCCAAATTTGCTAAAAACGGGGAATTGGACCTTGTAGGTTTGCTTTTTGAAAGCGGCCTTGTAAAATCGAAAAGCGAGGCGAGAAGGCTTATAAAACAAGGAGGAGTGAAAATCAACGATAAAAAGCATATTGACCCGCGAACTCCTGCGCCGTTCAAAACCGGTGATGTATTGAAAGTCGGAAAGAGAAAATTCTTCAAGCTCAAGTCATAAACTTAGGCGCCAAGTCCCGGCGCCTTTTTGGTTATTTTCCTTTTGTTCTTTAGATATTCCGCATCTTGCGGCGAAAGATCTGTTTGATTGATTCGAATTTATTCTGGAATTCTTTTTTGAATTACGAGGAAGGCTTTAGATCGATGTATTTCAGAGTCTCCATTTTGTCGTCTTGAACTTGTTTCAGGATTGTTTCAGAGTCTGCCTTTTTGTTTTTTAATAGGAGTTTCGAGGGAAATGTGTTCCCTTGATTTAAGACCCTGAATAAAAACATTTCAGGGTGACGAAACACAAAAATGTCCGCTTAGTACCAGATATGAACCGGACATTTTGGAGGAAAATATGATGCATAGACACTTTTTACGAAGTTACGCGGTTTGCGGGGTAGTTTTTGAAATTAGCTTTTGCCTTTGAAAAATCGGGAAAAGTATTTTTGCTTAAATAGAGGGTTTCTTTAATTATTACATTCAAACTCACAATTCAACAAACCTGCATTCTTACGTTGCACCCCTAAGAAACACTGATAAATACTGAGAAAAAACATAGCGTTTTTACGCATTTTAGAAGCAAAAATCGATGATTTTGTTATAAATATACCCGCGAATAAAATTTCGCATATTTTGGCTGTTTATGTGCGTCTGGGGTGTATTTGCAAAATGTAGTAATAATCAGGGCTTTTTGAAGGAGTATCTAAAAAATAGAGATCTTACAATTAAACGAAAAATTAATTGCAATATGAGTTAGATTGTAACTCGGGCGATTTTTACTTTGTGATTATGGATTTTTAAGATGGTGGCGGCGGAAGGATTCGAACCTTCGACACTCCGGGTATGAGCCGGATGCTCTGACCTCTGGGCTACGCCGCCGTTAGAATTTTTTCATT
>JAGHAO010000137.1 GCA_021161495.1 Caldisericaceae bacterium
CGGGCTTGCACACATAGGCGTATTGAAAGTGTTGGAAGAAAATGGAATCACGCCGTGTTGCATAAGTGGTGCTTCGATGGGTGCAATCATAGGCGGAGTTTATGTGAGTGGCGCAACCGTAAAAGAGATGGAGAGTTTTGTGAATAAATTCGTATTCGGAAACGTATTGGATAAAAAATATCCGCTTTACAAAATGCAAATATTCGAGAAAACAAACAGCAAATTTATGAAATATTTCAGCATAGGTTTATCCCTGAACGCCCTTGCAAAGAGAAAAGCGCTGGACAGCGGACGAAAAATTCTGTATATATTCAAAGAACTTACGCAAAACAAAACGTTTGAAGAAGCGAAGATTCCATTCCAATGCACGGCAGTGGATCTTGTAAGCGGAAAAACCGTCGTGCTTAAAGAAGGCAGCATCGCCCTTGCAATGCGTGCGAGTATGTCAATACCTCTTGTGTTCGAACCGGTAAAATACGGCGATATGCTTTTGGTTGACGGTGGAGTTACAAGCAACGCACCCGTAGGCCTTGCCAGGAAAATGGGAGCGGATGTTGTAATTGCGGTTGACGTGAACCCTCCTATTGGCCGCAAAGAAGAATCGGAAATAAAAACCCCCATTGATCTTTTGTGGCGCGTTTACGAGATTATGGCGGATAAAATATATTCGGAAGAACTTATTCAGGCAGATTTTGTCATACATGTCAATACGGATGCGGAAACGCTTGATTTTTCTAAGAATGCCGAACAGGTAAAAAAAGGCGAAGAAGCGACAAGAAAGGTAATTGAGAAAATAAAGGAACTTGCGGAGGTATAAATGATCATCGGTGCGGACATAGGGAACACGAACATAGTGATAGGCTTCATAAAAAACGGTGAGGTGAAAACAACTTTCAGAATTGCAACGGACAGAGGAAGGACATCCGACGAATACAAACTTTTAATCAGTATATTTATGAAAGAAGAAGGTATAAATAACGAGGAAATAAGCGATTTCGTAATTTCTTCGGTGGTTCCTCCGCTTATTCCCATATTCGAAAGCGTTTCGAAAAAATTGCTTAAAAAAGAAGCGATCGTGATTCGCCCGAAAATGAATTTCGGAATAAAGCTCTGCGTGGAAGAACCGAACCGCGTAGGGACCGACAGGTTGTGCGACGTTGCCGCGGCAAAAAAGATTTTCCCGAATGAAAACGTATGCGTGGTGGACTTCGGAACGGCAACAGCATTCAACATCATCACAAAAGACGGCTGTTTCATCGGAGGGCCGATAAGCGTGGGCATAATTTCCGCGGCAAACGCTCTGTTCGTGAAAACGGCAAAACTTCCCCGCATAAGGCTTTCAAAACCCGAATCCGCTATCGGAAAGGATACGGTCAGCGAAATGCAGGCAGGTATCGTATTCGGCCTTGCAGGCGGAGTTGACAGGCTCATTTCGGAGATAGAAAAAGAATTGGGAGAAAAGGTAAGAGTTATTGCAACCGGCGGGATTTCCCACGTTATGCAGGGGGTAAGCAAAAGAATAGAACTCTTCGACAAGGAACTCACGCTCAAAGGAATTTATGCAATCTACGAAGAGATTAAAAATAGGAGAAATTAACGTAGAAAACCCGGTATTCTTAGCACCGCTTGCAGGATTCACGGACTCTGCGTTCAGAACGGTTGTAAGAGAGATAGGCGCAGGCATAGTCTATACGGAAATGGTAAGCAGTATGGGGCTTTTTTACGGAGACAAAAAAACCGGGGAACTTCTTAAATTCAGGGAAGAGGAGCATCCGATAGGCGCGCAGATATTCGGAAGCGAACCCGACAAACTCGCATTTGCCGCAAAAATTGCAGAGGAAAGAGGGTTCGACCTTGTCGATATCAATATGGGGTGCCCCACGCCGAAAATCGTAAAGAGCGGTGCGGGTGCCGCACTTCTCAAAAACCTGCCTCTCATAGGAAGAATCATAAATGCGGTGAGAAAAGCGGTGAACATTCCTGTTACGATAAAAATCCGAAAAGGGTTTTCCAAAAACGACAATGTGGCAAAAGAAGTGGGGAAAATTGCAGAAAGCGAAGGGGCGGATGCAATTGCAATACACGGAATCACGGCGGAGGAATTCTTCGACAGGAGCAGGGAAGATTGGGACAGTATAAGAGAGTTGAAAGAAACGGTGAAAATTCCCGTAATCGGGAACGGAGGAATCCTCGTCGAGGAGGATGTGAAAAGAATGTTCGACGAAACTTCAGCCGATTATGTTATGGTAGGAAGGGCTGCACTCGGAAAACCGTGGTTTCCGAAATCCGCATTTCTATTTATTTCCGAGGGAGACAAACTCACGCTTTCATTAAAAGAAAAATTATATATAATAGTGAGACATATAAATCTCGAAATAAAAGACAAAGGAGAAGAGAGAGGCGTAAGAGAAATGAGAAAAGTTGTGGCGCACTACATAAAAGGAATGAAGGGTGCCGCCCGTTTCAGAAATATGCTTAACGGCATAAATAAAAAAGAAGATATGATTGCACTTGTGAAAGAAGTTTTTTCGCAGTACGAGGAGGTATAAATTATGAAAGAAGAATTTGTTAATGAAACCGATGCGTTTATGATGTCCAAAAAGGGTTACGAGGAGATGCTTAAAAAACTCGAATACCTGAAAACGGTAAAAAGGAAAGAGGTGTCCGAAAAAATTAAGCAAGCGATTGCTTTCGGCGACCTTTCCGAAAATGCCGAATACGACGAAGCAAAAAAAGAGCAGGCGTTTTTGGAAAGCGAGATTGCAAGGCTCGAATCGGAACTTAAACATGCCGAAATTATCGATGAAAAAGGCCTTTCCACAAGCAAAGTCGCCGTGGGCTGCAAGGTTATACTGGAAGACCTTGAAAGAAAGAAAAAGGTGCAGTATTACATAACAGGCAGGCTGGAGTCGGATCCCCTGAACGGGAAAATTTCCTGGAAATCACCTGTCGGGAGCGCACTCATCGGACACAAAAAAGGCGATATCGTGGAAATCAAAGTTCCGCGCGGAACGATTAAATATAAAATAGTGAAAATACAGAAAGGGTAATTTATGGAAGAATACAAACTGAACGAAATCGAAAAGAAACGCAAAGAAACCGTGCTGAACCTGAAAGCACAGGGAATAAACCCGTTCGGGCACAAATTCCTTACCGAATATTCGAACAAGGAGTTGAAGGAAAAGTTCGACGAACTTCAGGGAAAAGACGTGCTTGCAAAGGGAAGGGTAATGGCAATACGCGGGCACGGAAAAGCGGCGTTTGTCGTGATAAAAGATTTCAGCGGAGAAATCCAACTCTATTTCAGATACGACAACTTGGGCGAAGAAAAATACAAATTTTTTAAGAAAATAATAGACATAGGCGACATTATCGGAGTAAAAGGCCCTCTGTTTAAGACGCACACCGGAGAAATCACCGTGGAAGTGAAAGATTTCGAACTGCTTTCCAAAGCAATCAGAATCCTTCCTGAGAAATGGCACGGCTTGAAGGATCCGGAAGCAAGATACAGAAAGAGGTATCTTGACCTTATCTCCAACAAAGAAGTAATGGAGATATTCAAAAAGAGGAGCCTCGCAATTGATCAGGTGAGGAAATTCCTGAAAGACAGGGGATTTTTCGAGGTGGAAACTCCGATGCTTCAACCCGTTCCCGGCGGAGCCACGGCACGCCCGTTCGTAACTTACTACAATGCGCTTGAACAAAATATGTATCTGAGAATTGCTCCTGAACTCTACTTAAAGCGGCTTATAATCGGAGGGTTCGAAAAAATATTCGAACTGAACAGAAATTTCAGGAACGAGGGAATTTCCGCAAAGCACAATCCGGAATTTACGATGATGGAAGTTTATTGGGCGTATGCGGACTATCACGAAATGATGAAACTCACGGAAGAACTCATTCAATCCGTTGCAATTGCAGCAACAGGTTCCGACACAATCACGTACGAAGGAAACGAGATCTCTTTGAAACCTCCTTTTGACAGAATCAAATTCTCCGACGCATTCGAAAAATACGCAAATATCACCGTGGAAGAACTCAGAGATTTAAATAAAGCGAAAGAAGTCCTCGAAAGATTGGGAATAAAGATGAACAAACCGCTCACGTTCGGCAACGTTGTAAATGAAATTTTCGACAAAAAAGTGGAAACACACTTCATACAGCCCACATTTGTTTACGACTACCCGATCGAGATTTCGCCGCTTGCAAAGAGGAGTGAAAATGACCCCAACATTGTGGAAAGGTTCGAACTCTTTATCGGCGGGATAGAACTTGCAAACGCATTCTCGGAACTCAACGACCCGATCGACCAGTACGAACGTTTCAAGGAACAGGCAAAGGCAAAATCGCAGGGAGAAGAAGAAACGCACGTTATGGATATCGATTACGTTGAAGCGATGGAATACGGTTTGCCTCCCACGGGTGGGCTCGGAATCGGAATAGACCGCCTTGTAATGCTTATCACCGGGAAAAATTCGATAAGAGAGGTTATTCTGTTCCCTCAACTGAAAAAGAAAATTGATGGGGAAGAAAAAAAGTAAAGAATACGTTTGCACGGTTTGCGGATACCGCTCACCCATAAAATTGGGGAAATGCCCGGAATGCGGGAGCTGGAACAGTTTTGCGGAGGTTGAGCCGGAAGAAAAAAGCAGAACCAAAATTGCACCGGCAAAACCTATTTCGATAAACTCGAATAGTATAAAGATTTCGGAAGAGCGGATAAAAACCGGAATGGAAGAATTCGACAGGGTCCTTGGCGGCGGCATCGTCAAGGGCTCTATTATTTTAATAGGAGGAGAGCCAGGGATAGGAAAATCCACGTTGCTTTTGCAAATTGCGGGTATCCTCTCAAAAAACGGAAAAGTCCTTTACATATCCGGTGAAGAATCTTACCTTCAAATCAGAATGCGAGCAAACAGGCTCGGCATTTCGAGTGAGAGTTTATTCATCTTAATCGAGCAGAATATGGAAAAGATAAAAGAAACGATCCTTGCGGAAAATCCAAACCTTGTGATCATTGATTCCGTTCAAACGATGCAGACTGCGGAAGCGGAAGGTGCGCCGGGTTCCGTTTCGCAGGTAAGGGAGTGCACGAGAATTGCGACCGAGATTTCCAAAACAAAAGGAATCCCCGTTATACTCGTGGGGCACGTCACAAAAAAAGGCGGAATCGCAGGCCCCAAAACGGTGGAGCATATGGTTGACGGCGTTTTCTATCTTGAAGGCGAAAGAATGGATGTGATGAGGCTTTTCAGGAGCGTAAAAAACAGGTTCGGAACGACAAACGAAGCGGGAATTTTCGAGATGAGGGAGAAAGGCTTGGTTGAGGTTAAAAATCCTTCCCTTGCGTTCATATCCGACGAAGGAACGCTCCCGATAGGGTCCGCCATAACAGCCGTTATGGAAGGAACGCTTCCGCTGTTCGTCGAAGTTCAGGCACTTGCGACACCGACGTACTTTCCTATTCCGAGAAGGGTTGCAAACGGAATGGATTACAACAGGATGCTCCTTATTTCCGCAATATTGGAAAAAAGAATGCATCTTAAAATCGGCGGGTTTGATCTGTACACGAACAGTGTGGGAGGGTTCAAACTTACCTCCCGTTCAAGCGACCTTGCAGTTGCGGTATCGATAATGTCGTCGGTTTTTGAAAAACCCGTGCTTGAAAAGAGCGTCATTTTCGGAGAATTGGGACTGGGCGGCGAAGTGAGGCCCACAATCGGTGCGGAAAGAAAAGTGAAACAGGGAAAAAGGCTCGGGTTCAAAAATTTTGTGCTTCCCGCGTTTTTCAAAGGGAAAATCGAGGAAAAGGATGCGAACCTTTTCTTTGTAAAAGACTTAAACGAAACAAAAGAAGTGGTATTTTAATGAATGTCTCGGTTGTTATCGTCGCTGCGGGAAAAGGAAAAAGGCTCGGCGGAGTTGACAAAGCGTTTATAAAGATTAAAGGTAAACCTATTTTATTTTACTCCGTGGAAAAATTTTTATCCGTCCCGGAAGTTTCCGAAATAGTCGTTGTTGTAAATTCGCAAAACGAATCAAAAGCCAGAGCATTTTTGAAAAATTCCGGAATACGGTTTGC
Source organism: Caldisericaceae bacterium (assembly GCA_021161495.1). Taxonomy (GTDB): domain Bacteria; phylum Caldisericota; class Caldisericia; order Caldisericales; family Caldisericaceae; genus AUK232. The sequence goes on from JAGHAO010000137.1 coordinate 6,083, forward strand.
AACTGGGGGAGAAACGCGTGCGGAAAGCGTGCGGAACGGCGTAAACAAAACCTCGGGAGAATTTGTTATGATCCACGATGCGGTAAGGCCGTTTATAACAAAAAGCCTTATTTTGAAACTCATTGAAGAGATAAAATCCTCCGACGCCGTCATCCCCGTCCTTCCCGTAAAACCCACGATAAAAGAAGTGGAAAACGGCTTCGTAAAGCGCACACTTCCGAGAGAAAAACTTTTTACCGTGCAGACCCCTCAAATATTCAAAAAAGAAAAACTTCTGAAAGCGTATAAGTTAGTGCCTCTCGAAGGAGCAACGGACGAGGCAATGCTTGTCGAGCGCATCGGCGGAACCGTCAAAACGGTGCAGGGAATTGAAGAAAATATAAAGATTACCACTCCGTTTGATTTGATTCTTCTAAAAAGTATAATGGAAAAATGGAAAGAATAGGAATAGGGTTTGATTCGCACAGGTTTGCTTACGGAAGAAAACTCATTTTGGGGGGAGTTGAGATTCCTTTCGAAAAAGGGCTTTTGGGCCATTCCGACGGAGATGCGCTCGTTCACTCGATAATAGACGCAATTTTGGGCGCAGCGCACCTCGGAAACATAGGAACGCTTTTTCCGGATAAGGACGAAGAATTCAAAGATATTTACAGTATAAAACTCCTCGAAAAAGTCGCGTCTTTGATTTCGGAAAACAAAATCGAAATCGTAAATATCGATTCCGTGCTTATCATCGAGAAACCGAAAATTTCGCCGTTTGTGGAACGGATGGAAAAAACAATTGCAAATGCGCTTCGGATTTCTCAAAAGCGTGTCTCGGTGAAGCCGAAAACAAACGAAGGAATGGGGTTTACGGGAAAAGGAGAGGGTGTTTCCGCAATCTCCGTTGCCCTTGTAAAGTTATCATAGTTTTGCTCTTTATTCGGTTATTTGATACACTGTATTTAACGGAGGTGATTTATGAAAACATTGGGAGTGCTTTTGCCTCATCCTCCTTATTTCGAGGATCTGCTTGAAAAGGCAAAGAAAGAATTCGGAATTAAGGAAGAAATTAAAGTTTTGTTTGCAAAAGACGCGGAGGATAGGGTTAACATTATAAAAAGCGCAGACGCTTTGATCTCGGGCCCCGTAGCCGAAAAAGAACTTTTGAATGCGGAAAATCTCAAAATGATTCAAGTGCCCTATGCGGGCGTAGATGAATTTGACCTAAACCTTGTTATTAAAGAGCGGGGAATAATTCTTGCAAACGTCCACGGCAACGCACTGTCCGTTGCAGAACACGCATTCGGTTTGATGCTTGCACTTGCAAAAGGTATCGTGCGAAACGACAAAGACTTGAGAAACGGATATTGGCATGGGTGGATGAGCAGGGAACCGAACCTTGAAATGGAAGGAAAAACAGTTTGCATAATAGGGCTCGGCAGCATAGGGAGAGCGGTCGCACGTTTCGCAAAAGCGTTCGGAATGAAGGTGATCGGAGTGAAAAAGAACCCGGAAGAAATCGAGAACGTTGATTCGGTATTCCCTTCGGATAAAATTGAAGACGCCGTAAAAGACGCTGATTTTGTTGTTGTTGCGGTCCCTACCACTTCGGAAACAAAAGGTTTTATCAATAAAAGTTTGCTTGAAAAAATGAGGGGAAAATTCCTCATAAATGTGGCAAGGGGAAGCGTAATCGACGAAGAAGCGCTTTTCATTGCGTTGAAAGACGGGATTCTGAAAGGCGTCGCAATTGATACCTGGTGGATATACCCCGAAGCACCTTACAGATTTTCTTATCCCGCGCATTACCCTTTCTGGCTCCTTGATAATATCATTTTGTCTTCCCACACTGCGGGATATTCCGACGGAAGCATAAGGAAAAATTGGGCGGAAGCGGTTCGGAACGTGATGAGATTTTTTGCCGGAAAGCAGGTGCTAAATCTTATCAGTGCCGAAAAGGGATATTGATTTTTAAAACGATTTGGTATAATGAGATTATGAATATATTCGGAAAAAAGAAAAAAATCGTTCTGCCCGTAATTCAGGGGGACGGACAGGATGTGAAAGTGCGCTGCAATTCTTGCGGGCGTTTGATTGATTACGATACCCTGAAAGAGAATTACAAGATCTGCCCCTATTGCGGGTACCATTTCAGGATGTCCGCTACGGAACGCATTTCCGTTCTCGCGGATAAAGGCACATTTGACGAATTAGGCGAACCGATCCAATCCGTTGACGTGTTAAATTTTACCGACACGGTTCCCTACAAAAAACGCCTTGCCGATCTTAAAGACACCGTAGGTTTGCCCAATGCGATACTTGCCGGAAGCGGAAAAATAGGGGGGATACAGTGTGCAATCGGAGTTTTCGCCTTTGAGTTTTTGAACGGAACATTGGGCTCGGCAACCGGTGAAAAACTTGCCGAACTTATAAGATTTGCCGGCAAGAATTCCCTCCCGCTTGTTGTTGTCTTTTCTTCCGCGGGTGAGAGAGTGCAGGAAGGGATTTTTTCTTTGATGCAGGTTGCAAAAACGGTTTCCGCCTTAAATGCGTACAAAGAAAAAGAGGGGAGCCTTTTTATTTCCGTGCTTACAAATCCGGTTTTGGGTGGTGTTGCGTCAATTGCGATGGCAGGCGACGTGATTATTGCCGAGTCGGGTTCATACGTCGGAGTTTCAGGCCCGAGAATTTCGGAATATGTGATGAAGCGAAGTTTACCCAAAGAGGCTCAGAAGGTCGAGAATCTTATGAAGAGAGGCTTTGTGGACATTATTACCGATAGAAAAGGGCTTAAAGATACGATAATACGCATTTTGAAGTTTCAAAACAAATGGGGGAAATTATGAAATTGCTTCCTTTTGAAAAACCGCTCGAAATTCTTTACAAAGAATTGGAACGGAGAAAGAGAAACGGCGAAGATACGCTACACCTCGAAGAACTCATAGAAAAACAAATGGAAGAAATTTATAAAAAACTTACTCCTTTTGATACGGTTTTGGTTGCACGCCATCCGGATCGGCCCCAACCGCAAGACTACATAAATGCTTTATTAACAGATTTTACGGAGTTCCACGGAGACAGAGTTTCGGAAGACGATCCGGCGCTCATCGCAGGTTTCGGCTTTTTCAAAGGAATGCCCGTATTTGCAATGGGAACACGCAAAGGGCATAATATTCACGAAAGATTAAAATATCATTCCGGAATGCTTTCTCCTTCCGGATTCAGAAAAGCGGCACGCCTCGTCGAGACAGTTTCTCATTCCTTCAAAGTTCCCATAATTTCATTTGTCGATACCCCCGGTGCGATGGTGTCTCCGCAGAGCGAGATGAGCGGCCAGGTTGAGGCAATATACAAGTCTTTGAGCGCGTTGCTTAATGCAAATGTACCTGTTATCTCCGTAATAACGGGCGAGGGCGGAGGACTGGGTGCAATCGGCATTAGCACCGGAGACAGAATCCTTATGCTAACATATTCTTATTTTGCCGTCGTTTCTCCGGAAGCAGGCTCCGCCATTCTGTTTAAGAATACGGAAGCAAAAAGCAGAGTAGCATCTCAATTACATCTCACGGCACGGGAATTGCTTTCCTTAAACGTTATTGACGGCATAATCGAAGAGCCTTTGGGCGGCGCGCAGAGATTTAAGAATGCCGTTATAAAATCCGTGGGAGATGCGCTTCAAAGCGAACTTGAAACGCTTTTAAAGGAACCCGTTACGGAACTTAAGAAAAGACGTCTTGAAAAATACGAAAGTATGGGGGTGTTCACAAAATGACAACCGACAAAGAACTAACGCTCTTTTGTATTCTTATTGCAGGCATTTTTATTATTCCGTCGCTTGTATTTAACAAACCGATTATTGCTTTGATAGGCGTCATATTTGATTTACTCCCCCTCATATTCGGATGGCTTAAAAAGGCTGCAATTACAATCTCGTTCCCCGTTGCATTCGGCGTGGTGATCGCATTCACTTATCTATTTTTTATCATATGGCTTTTCGGTCCCAGAATCCTTACGATGAGGATTTTATTCGGGGAATTCTGGTTCCTTACCGTAATAGCAAGGCTGGAATAATCCTCTGCCTAACAACATCTTTTAAATAGGCGGATAGTTATCCGCCTATTTTGTTTTTCGCGTTCCCGTGTATAATGTATAAAATATTATATTTATAAAATTCATATTAGATTTACATTTTAGTGTTAAACATAAGATGTTATATTAGTACTAAATATGAGGCGGAGGTAAAAATATGAAAAAAAGAGTGCTTGCTTTGGCGGTTTTGGTTTTTGTAACTTTGACGGCTATTTCCGGATGCGGAAAATCGGGAAAAAACAAAGTGATTACAAACTCCAAAACCGTAGAAGTTAAAAGAAGAGATGTCAAAAGCATTGTAAGCCTGTCCGGAGTTGTGCGAACCGATCCGCGAGAAGCGGTAGTTTCCACAGTCTCGGGCAAGGTTGTAAAAATTTTTGTGAAAGAGGGATACGCTATTAAAAAGGGCGATAAAATTTGTGAGATTGATGATACAACCGCCCGTTTGAATTATCAAAATGCATTAAATGCATACAAAAGCGCCCAGTTAAATTATGAAATTGCAAAGGCTGTGGATCCTTCCGTTGCCGTAAAACAAGCGGAGGCTAATGTAAAATCAGCGCAATCCGCTTTAAACATTGCCCGGTTGAATTTAAAAATCGCACAGGAGACCGATAGTTCCGCATTGCAGGAAAAGAATGCGGAGGAGCAAGTAAAACAAGCGGAACTCAATTTGGAAAATGCGAAAACAAACCTTGATTCATTAAGGAAAAGCGACACAACGGAGCAGAACATCGAAATCTCCAAATTGCAACTCCAAAACCAGCAACTCACCCTTGCCATTGCCCAACTTAATCTAAAAAGCCTCAAAGAATCAGGTCCTACCGACGATGATATCACACAGGCGGAGGAGCAAGTAAAACAAGCGGAACTCAATTTGGAAAATGCGAAAGAGAATTTAAAGCAGGCAGCGGATAACCCGAACACGCCGGATGAGAACATAAAAGTGTTGGAAAATCAGGTAAGCCTTGCGGAGAGCAACGTTAAGATTGC
>JAGHAO010000195.1 GCA_021161495.1 Caldisericaceae bacterium
ATAAAAACCTATGTCTCTGTATATCGTATTTTCGTTCGTGATTCCGGAAACATCGAATACGATCATTTGGTTTGAAGGGTCAACGTTTGTTTGGCTGCTGAAAAATGATGCATACTTTCCTCTGGAATCGACGAAGCGGGCGAGTTTGCTTGCTATTACCTGTGCAGCATTTTGTTTTTTTGCGGAGAAATCGGCAAATTCTTCGCCTGTTGAAAGCTCGTTGAATAAGTCTCTGAATGTCGGGGGAGTTTTCCCGGGATGCTTTTCGGTAAATCCTTTCTTCCTGTAAGTCTCAACGATTGCTTTGGAAAGGATACTGCGTTCTTCTTGGGTGAGTTCGCCTTCAAGCATTATTTGCACAAGATTTTCAATGTAAGCTATTTTCTCCGCGAAGGTGATAGAAAAGTCTTCATCGCTGAATTTATAAATATCAAACGGGTTAATGTGGTTTTTGCCCGCTATGGAAAGCGTAACAACGTTGGGTTTGCTTTCATCCTCATTAAGCGCTTCGGCGAGCATACCGTATTCGCTCATAGGATCTACCACAACCACATCAACGTCTTGCATAACAAGTTGAGTAACAACGTCTTTTACGAAATAACTTTTACCGCTTCTTGTCTTTCCAAGCACTATGGTATTTCCGTTTTGGTTTTTGAATACGTCCATAAACACAAGTGTGCCTGTCGCCGTATTTAACCCTGCGAATATACGAATGTCTTTGTCTGAGGAATACTCATCGCTAAATTCCGACAGAGAAAACGGGAACATGCTTGCCGTTGAAGAGGCAGGGATAAGAGAGTAAGGGAGCATTTCTCCGACAGGGGACGGGTTAAACATCGACGACACAAATCCTTCGTACGCCTGCCCCACAAGGATGCGGAAATCTATGTTTAAGCTTGCGAGTTTTCTTTCCACGATCTCGGAGAGATCTTCAAGCATCTTTTTATCCGGAGCGGAAATAGTGATAAAGAAGTGGACACGGACAATTTTATCCGTTCCTTCCGCCAAATCGTGCATCATTGACTCCAAGTCGCTTGCAAGCACTTCTGACTCAAAATCCTTTACCATGCCTTGTTGTTCCCTTGCGATATTGTTACTTGCGTTCTCCACGAATTTTTTGTTTAACATCTGCCTTATTTTCGAATTATCCATACCTTCAACGTATATTGCAATTCTCGACTCTATTTTTAGATTGAGCAGTTCTCCCAACCAGTTTATGGAAACTTCTCTCGGATACTGAACAACTACAAACGTTCTCGAATACGTATCTCCTATTCGGATGTGGTGCGTTGATATTTCCCCTCCCGACGGTGCAACAAGGGAAGGGACGTATATTTTATCAGTAAATTCTAACGCCATCTTTTTCCTCCTCGTTATTATCTTCCAAAAGATCGTCCAGTCCGATTTCCAAGTCCTCATTTGCTCTTTTTTTAATGTCTTTTACCGCATCTTTGTCTCCGTACCTCCGCGTATTTTTAATGCGTATTTCCTTTTCCTTTTTTCTTGTTTCTTCATCAAGAACAGGCATAAAAACAACTTCCTCCGGTGCACGGACTTCGGGAATCTTTGTTATATCCGGATTAAATTCTCTGAATATGTATTGCAGTATCTCGCTTGTTGAAAGTTGTTCCAATTCGACACCGTAAGCGCTTGCAAACTCTCGAATTTCTTTGACTTTCTTAGGCGCCATTTCCAACGCCACCGCTTCTTCGTCTTCTTCTTTTTGCATTGAAGGGACTTGAAGGTTAACAGAGACGTATATGTTTCTTCCTATAAGTTCGTTATTTTCAAGCATACTTGTAAAGAATTTGATATTTGAAAGGGCAATTTGCCGTTTTTTCCCTTTTGAGTTCTCGGCAATGGAATAAAGTTTTCTTAGGTACGGTAAGACGTGTAAGATACGTGCGACAACGAGAATCTGCATTTTGTCTTGAGGATTAAGCGCGTGAAAATGCTCTTTTAAACCGAGGTAAAAGGCAAATTGTTCATCGTCGTCTTTTAGGAAAAGATTTGGTGCTTTTTTAACTTTTAAAACAATAAAATATTCTTTTGCGTGCCTTATTTTTACTACCCCGTTCTTAATCCATTCGTACGGAACGAGGTTTGTTGAAGGCATAACACGTGTTGCTCTTTCTTTTTTCTTAAAAAACATTTTAACCTCCTCATAATAATTTTATTTTTTAGAAAACTTCTTACGGAGCAATTTATTCAACAATTCATATTTATAATCCGAAGAATATGCAAACTTTCTGGGGCGGGTAAGGTAAACAAACATTATCATAACGTACTTCGTAAACGTAATCTTTTCCACCTCACCCCAAGTCATTGCTCCGCCTATGATTATTTCAATAATAATGATAATCCATTTTACCAAACCCGGAATATGGGTTTGCACGGTGAAATAAACAAGGAAAAATGTAAATACAAGCATTATAAACTGCCCCATCGTCAAATCGAAAAAGACTTTTTCCGCTTTTGTTATATCTCTTGGTATTATGATCGTTCTTCGTGCCATACAACCTCCTTAATGCATATTATGCCGCATGCTGAAGCCCGTAAAGCGTCCTGCATCTCTTGAAAGGCGCGCCATTGTTTGCGAATGTTTCGCCATAATGCGGCCGTGTTCTTCCAATACATACTGCCCTTTTGCGTTTTTTCTTCCTATTGCTCCGAGAGTAGCAACAAAAAGCGCTCCCGCCTTGCTTCTTTTTTGCGTACCCTCATCGGAACTTCCGGGATTGAGTGGTTCGCTATCCCCTATGAAAGAACCACCACCGGTTGCTTGGCTATTGTCCGTTTTCGCCGCAGGGCTGCCAATTGAAGCGCTCCCGGCATTAGAAGAAGAGCTTGTCAAACCTGTGGAAACTCCTCCTACAGAGGGCCCACTTCCGTATGTGCTTCCAATCCCTGCCGCCATTGTACCTCCGGGTATCTTATTCGAGGCACTTGACCCGCCCCCGTTAAGTTTGCGGTACAATTTGTTTGCTCCTGCCGCTATTGCTCCTCCTATAGGTGCGAATGCCGATGCACCCATAGACACGGCAGTAGAACCTACGGCACCGCCTGCTGCTATTGCCAATCCTCCTGCGGAGGAAGTGCCTGATGCGGCTCCTACTGCGCCCTCTATGAAGCTTCTTGCATGTTGGAAGAATTCGCCGAGGATGCGCGATCCGTTCTTAAATAAGTAAAAACCTACGACTGCAGTTGAAAGATATATCGTAAGACTTGCTGCAACTGCTTGTGGTGTTGTTACCATTCCGCTTTCCGGAATACCTAAAACTTTTACCACTATTTTTCCCATAATAACAAGAAAATAAAATACGAGCGAATAAAATGCGGGAAGAAGCGAAACTATAAAAAAATCCTTAATCCAATGCATCGCAGTTTTTTCTTGCCCGGGAACTGCGGCAGTAGCCAACATAAATGGGGCTATTGCAACAAGAATGTAATAGTAAACAATTCTAAAAATGCCGACAAAGAGTAAGCCAAGCGATATTGTTACTTGTAGTATCGACATAATCCCTATGATGATCCCCTGCGACGGATTGCTGAAATACCATGCTCCGTGCGGAGGAATATACGGTTGAAAGGCATCGTGCAGATTCATCACTCCATTGGGGTTTTTCGTCCAATTGATAAACGCATTTATGAGGTTTTGCCCGGCATTTTGGATAATATCTCCTATGCCTAATGTAATGTGTGCCGATCCGTGTTGTCCGTATGTAATGCGCCATAGGCTGGAAGGGTGTACAAGGTGCAAAATCGCACCGGCCAAACGCGTGCCAATCGTATTCATTATTCCTATTAAATAGCCTGTAGCAAGAACGAGAAGAAATGCAATGAAGACTTTATAAAACAAGTTCTTACCTTCGGCGTGGGAAAATTGGCTGCTTCTTGAGAGCATAAGGAAATACGCAACCATTATTCCGAAAATGATGGCATAAATTGCAAGAGGGTAAAAGATGATCTTAGAAATATGTCCTGCCCCTACATTTCCTGCAAATACGGCAAACGGATCAGGAACTGTGCAAAGTAATTTGTTCCCTATGTTAAAGGCAGTCGTATAAACAGGTACTAAAAAGCCGTTTGATATAATTTCCACGCCAAAGCCGATAATACCGGAAATAATGTTGTATAACCATCTGGCAAACCCGTTTTTGTTCTTAATTTGGAATGCCGGCGGAGCTGAAGAGTATCCGCCACCACTTCCTTGCGGCGCCTGAATGTGAGGAGACGTACCTGCTTCGTGGAATAAAAATGCGCCTATACCGCCTATTAAAGCCACTCCTATAACAACAATGATGATAACTTTAAGGGAACGTTTAGCCCTTGCAGATTCTGATACGTTATTGTTTTCGGAAGCAATATGAACACCGGTAAAAATAACAGCGATAATAGACGCAATAATAAGAATCGCACGGAATAAACCGAGAAAGTTGCCAATTGCGCCACCAATAGTGGTAGGGCCTGCCATCTATACCTCCTTACGCTCCATTTAGCATCGCTACTGTAATGGCCCGCATTGAGTCCCAAGGATTGTTGGGGTTAAGTACTTTATACAATCCGGTAACAAGCATAACGGAAAGTGCGACAACTACAATACCTGCGACTACCATAACAAGACGCATTTTTGCTTTGGATTGGGCATTAAGATCGTCGTTGTGAAGCGCCATGGATACGCCAAGAATAATAACAATAGCAATAAGGACCATTATAGAAACCATAAGGATAATCTTGATGATTTTCCCGCCTGTGTCTTTGAGTTTGCTTGCGGAGAAATCACCTTGATCGAAATTTATCGGACTCCACGCAAGAGAGGTTTGTGGAAATACTCCAAGTACCAAAAGCCCGAATAGTAATGCACCAATTGTTCTAAACACCTTTCCCATTTTTCTCATTTTTACCTCCTATCATTATGGATTTTCTGCTTATATACTTTTACGCAAATTTTTTTGTATCCTCATCGACAAAAAGTGGGTTAAAAATAAAAAAAAGCAACCGGGAGGAGGGCCGCCCGGTTTTTGCTCTCAAAATTCAATGGCGTCAAGGGCCTCCTTGACTTCTGGATCTTTATTATTAATGAACTCCTCTTTGATTGCGAAGAGGAGTTCATTAATTGTCTCCTTCATCACTCCGTGGTATCTTAAAAAAGATACCACTTTGCTAAGTTTGATAAAAATATCATGATTATCATTACTATACACCCCAAATATTCCTTTTTCTAAGGTAATTTTGATACTTCTTCCTTTTATATCTCTTATAAAATAAGTCCTCATCTCATTCTTCACCTCCGCGCCCCTGCCTGAGAAAAACTCTCAGGCCTCTGGGGATAATTTTTGCCCTCCTATCTTATATCCCTAACTTTTCATTTTTTTGTATCCTCATCGACAAAAAGTGGCATGATTTTCATAGTTATAGTCGTAGCCTATGAGGAAGTGAAATAGGAAGTTCCTCATTTTTTTAATGAGAGGAGGAAGTCACTGTTTGTGGTTTTTGACGATAAAAGAAATACCCGAGCGTGTAAGATGAAAGATACGAGCAAGATCTGCATAAGAATACCCTTCCTTCTTAACGAAATGGATAATTACCCGATCTCGCAAATTCTTCAATTCTTTTTTGTAACGGATGTCTCTATTCTGTAAATCGCTCAGTGTTATTCCTGCATAACCGAGTTCTTCTATATAGGCATTGATTTTTCTTTCTTCAATCGCAGGAACCCTTATCCCGTATTCAGTGAAAAGCCGTTCGATGATCTCTTCTTTCGTTATGTTTTTATAGACTTCTAACAATGAGTGCACTGAATCTGCAAAATGCTGCAAGTTACGAATGTTTTTTACATCAATGCTGGCAAATTCCTGGATTACATCCTCGCTGAGGTGAACGTGGAGCTCGGCAAAGAACTTTTTTAGTAGAGAAAATTTCAATTGATAATCTGGGGGTGATATATGTATAGATGTTCCCTCCTCGAATCTTGAAACGACCTCTTCCATATATTTGTTCGATGATTTCATTAGTTCGTTAATTGTGAAAAGAGACGAGAAAACCATAGGTTTATAAGTTGTGAAGAAAAAGTCTATATATGCTTTCAGCTCCTCCTGCGGAACCATTCGTGCTTTTAGAAGGTGAAAGTCGTCCAATAACAACATATCTGCTTGTCTTATCTGCATAATTCTTTCTCTTTTAGCAGTGAAATCTCGCAGGTGCGTATAACCTAACACATAATTAGCAAAGTCATCTGCTGTGAAGAAGGCTATTGTTTTCCCTTTTTCAAGCATTTTATTCGCAATAGCAGTGAGCAAATGACTTTTACCTACTCCATACCCACCATAAATAAAGAGAAGTTTGTGTTTGGTGTCTCCTGTCGAATATGCAAATGCTGATTTGAAAGCATATTCATTGCACGAGCTTATTTCAAAAGTGTCAAATGTCAGATTTTTGTTTATTTGTGTTCCGTAAGGAATAATTCTTCCTTCCTTTTTGGAATCGTTTTCCAAATTAAATATCTGTATTGTTTCTTTACTTATTACAGGCTCAATAGGATATCTTTCTCCAAGCTGCTCTTCGATTACCCGCGAAAGTTTATCTCTTACTCCAAAAACATTGTTAGTAAGTATATCAGCAATGTGAGGTGTGCACATAACGGAAATAACATCACCATCAGGCGTTCTCTTGATGTAGAACGATGATTTACCTAACAGCACTTTCAAATCTTTCGGAAGTTCCACATGCACTTTCATCCTTTTTATTATATACAATTTGAAAAAAGAAAAAATTGATTTTGTTAAGTAAGGGGTTGTTAAGTAAAAATACTCATCATAAATATCCTTCATACAATCAGTATTCGTTGCTATTTTGTATTTGACAACAGAAATACCACTTTGTTAAGTAAGGGGTTGTTAAGTAGTCAAGCAAGAAGTGGATACTTGTCCGAGTGGTGAAAATATCACTGAAATTTCACATTGTTTTGTTAAGTAGAAATGTATCAAAGTAAGCATTTATCAACATCTGTGGATAAAACTTGTTAAGTAGAGTGTTAAGTAGAGTGTTAAGTAAGCGAAAAACAGATTTTTGTTAAGTGCTTAACAAATACTTAACAGGTTACTTAACAGGTTACTTAACAGCAAGCAACCAGCATAAACAATGAGTTATCTCACTTTGTCAACAGTTTCCACACGTCTTAATACTACTTCTTCTTCCTTTATATATAAATATAAAAGGAAGAAGTAATAAGG
>JAGHAO010000022.1 GCA_021161495.1 Caldisericaceae bacterium
CTACATTTCGAAGACCTATCCGTAGAAAAAGCGGACGTATTGATTGAAGGAAACCGAATTAAAAAAATATCCGAGTCTATCGAAAGGGAGGGCGAAGAAACAATCGATGCCGCGGATTTTTACGTGACGAGCGGTTTTGCAAACAGTCACGCACACGTTCCTATGGTTCTTTTTCGCGGTTCCGCGGAAGACGTGAAAACAACGGATTGGTTTAACAAATACATCTGGATTTACGAAAAAAATCTTACCCCTTACGATATATACATAGGTGCGCTTCTTGGCGCCGCAGAGATGCTTTTGAACGGAGTTACCACCGTATTCGACCATTACTTTGAGATGCAGGAGGTGTTCAAAGCGTTTACCGAGGCGGGCATCAGGGGTGATCTTGCATGGGCGGTGTTCGGAACCGGGGAAAATTGGGAGGGAAATTTCAAAAAAGCGCTGGATTTTTCGGAAAAATTTTCCGGAATTTCGGATCTTATCACAATAAGTTTGGGGCCGCATTCTCCATATATTTGCCCGGAAGGCTTCCTTAAAAAAATAGTCGAAATTTCTCAAAAAACCGGGTTAAAAATGCACATACACGTTTCCGAGGAAAAATGGGAGATAGAAAAGAGTTTGAAGGAAACGGGCAAAACTCCGATTGCATACTTAAAATCACTCGGAGTTTTAAGAGAAGGAACGATCCTTGCACATGCCTATTATGCAACCGACGAGGATTTGAAGATAATAAAAGAAGCGGGGGGCAGGGTGGCGCATGCCGCAAAGACGTATATGCGTTTCGGGGACGTTACGAATTTCCTTCCATGTGCATTGAAAACAGGGGTTGATGTTGCACTTGCAACTGACGGGCCTGCCTCGAATGCAAATCTTTCGATTTTTGAGGTTGCCCGCGATGCGGCACTCCTTGCGAAAATGTCGACGCGAAATGCGGAAGAAGGAAGAATAGGGCAAATTGTTCCTCTTATTTCAAAGGGTGCGTCTTTTACGGGCAAAAAGGTGGGAAAAGTTTCCGAAGGGTATCTCGCAGACCTCGTTTTGATAAATAAGAAATCCGTCTCCCTGAATCCGGATACGAATATTTTTGCGAATATTTTGTATTCTCTTTCCTCACGCGACATCGATACGGTGATTGTGAACGGAAGAGTTGTTGTTCGAAATGGTAAATTGCTCACGATCGACATCGACGATGTGATAAAAGAAGCCCGGAAAAGCGCAAAGCATTTGATCGTAAAAAAAGACGACCGCCCGATGCAAACTTTCGGAAAATAATACTTTCAATAGTAAGTTTGTTTTGACTTTCCAAAAGAATGCATTAAAATTTTTTACAAAGGTATTTGGAACTAGAGGCGGTAAACAGTGAAAAAGATTTTAACAACTCTTATCGTGGTTGCGGTTCTGTTCTCCGCAGTTCCGCTTGCAAAGGCGGGAAACCCTCCCGTTAACACAAATAATCCGTTTCCCGCAGGATACAATCTGTCCGTTGTTAAGGTGAACAACCCGTATATGGCAGGCTTTGATTCCTATTGGCCTACATATACCCGTCCCGCTCCCTTTGTGGTGCAGGACGGAAACAACGTTTGGGTATTTGCGGAAAAGGACAAGAACAAAGGAAACGATGTTGTGTCGTCGTATGAAATCGACAAAATCAATATGCAGACGGGAGTTGTTGAAGACAGCATTCCGATACAGGGAGATTTAAGGTATTGGACAAGCATACTTCAAGACGACTACAACTACTACATTATATCTGCCGTTTATAAAAAGGATAACAACGGAGATGAAAAAGCAATAAAGAGCATTTTGTATGCGTTCAGTAAGAAGACAAAACATATCGTATGGAAGCAGGAGTTTCTTGATGTGGATCTTGTTCCATGGATTGCTTGCTCGTCCGTATTTAATAACAAACTTATATTAAGAATTGGAAAAGAAATTATTTGGTTGGATTACAACGGCAATAGATCTAATCTCGTGGATAACAAAGATGGCAAAATTGGTGGTGTTCTTGCTTACAACAGTAAAAAGAATGCACTTGTTTTCTCTTCTATCGGCAACGCTAAATATATTTACGAGGTTAACATTGCAGATAAAAAGATAACTAACGTTCCACTCATAGTTAAGGGGAATATCCTAAGCGCTGACAAAATACTTTGGCGTAATACATTCAATATTAAATCTGATATTGCGAAAACTCCTGCTCTTGCATATGTCAATGAAGAAAATGTTTACCCCTACACCGTCCTCGCATATCTCAGCTACGATGAAAAAAATGACGAATACATCTTGAAGGAATTCAAGAAGTTGAATCCCACACCGCTTGAAAATGCGCAGTTCCAAGATTTGGACTCTCCTTGGTTTTACGACATCCGCCCTCTCGGAAGCGGCAGATACCTCTACTACGACCTTCCCCGCATTCCTTACCATCTTACCTCTATGTATGCCATACTGTATAACAAAGATTTCAGCAAGAAGATTTGGACAATAAGAGTGGGAAAAACGAATGTGAAGGTAAACGGCAAAACCGTAACATACATTCCGATAAACACTTTCAGGATATACGTTATGCCTGAATACGGAAAAACGCTCATCTATGCGGATAAGAACAAAATCGTATTTGCCGACCCGGAC
>JAGHAO010000178.1 GCA_021161495.1 Caldisericaceae bacterium
GTGAAGATGAGAATAGTAATAACAAACGACGACGGAATTGAAGCAAAAGGAATAAAAAGCCTTACCAAGGCAGTTTCGGATCTCGGGGATGTATTTGTTGTCGCACCAAGAGAACCGCAAAGCGCGGGAAGCCATGCAACCACTTTGCATAAACCACTGCGCGTGGATGAGTTCCCGTTGAATTTAGGAGAAAAAAAATCTTTCAGAGTAAGCGGAACACCTGCGGATTGCGTTTTACTTGCTGTGGATATTCTTGTAAAAGGGAAAATCGACCTTGTTTTATCCGGAATAAATCAGGGACCTAATTTAGGAGACGACGCTTTGTATTCCGGGACCGTTGCAGGAGCAAGAGAAGGTGCATTAAACGGAATTGTCTCCATTGCATTTTCCGTTAACGGTTTCGAAAATCCGCATTATGAAACGGCAGCAAAATTTGCCCGGATATTTACCGAAAAAGTGGCCAAGTCCGGCATAAAAAGCGAAACGTATTTTAACGTAAATATCCCGGACACAGAGTGGGGAGAGATAAAAGGTGTGAAAATCGTGAGGCAGGGGAAAAGGAGATACACGGACAGAGTGATGATCGGCAAAGATCCTTTCGGAAAAGTGTATTATTGGATCGGTGGCAAACCGGTTGACAGCGAGAACAGCGAAACGGATAACGGCGTGGTTCATGCAGGGTATATTTCCGTAACTCCGATGAAAGTGGATCTCACGGATTACGAACTCCTAAAAAAAATTAAGAATTGGGAAGAAAATTTCGGAGGAAGATAGTGAAAACAATAAAAGAAGCATTATACGAGTTAAAAACATTCTCGGAGTTTGTTGTAACGCTCGGATATGCCGCAATCCTGCAAAACGATGTGGACCTTGCAATAGAGGCACAGTACGTAAAAGACAAAATAAGGTCGTTGAGTTACGACATCAGGATTGCCACAATCTATGCAGTGAGAAGTGCGAGAAGTAGCAAAGAAGAAATAACCCAACTTGCTTCTCTCTTGCAAGTAGGGGTTGCCGCAAAGGAAATCAGCGACGGAATTGACGATCTTGTCGAAATTGTAATAAGAGGAGGGGGAGCACATCCCGTGCTGAGAACAATCTACGGAAACAGCGAAACTGTAATTAAAATACAACTCGGGAAAAATAACAACCTTATCGGAAAAACATTGCAAGAAGCAAAAAAAGGAAAATTTGAAATCCTTTTTATAAGAAGGGGAAAGGATTACATCATAAACGATGCAATTTACAATGTTACTCTCAAAGAAAACGATGTGATAATAATAAAATCCGGTGAAGAGGAAAGCGAAAAGATTAAAGAAATATTCAAATAGAACCGGTTATCAAAATTCGATCAAAAAAATTCTGTACCAATCCCTAACGGTATTGATATTCTCGGTTATAGGCGAAAGCATAACGGGAAGCGTGCTTGTCGGAATGAAAGAAAAAATTACCCTTATACCCGGGTTGCTCATAATTGTCCCCGCTCTTACCGATTTAAGGGGGAATGTCGGTGCGGCATTCGGGGAAAGGCTCAGCACTATGCTCCATCTCGGGATAATAAAACCGAAGTTCGCCTTTTCAGAAATAATAAAACAAAATATTTTCGCATCTTTCAGTCTGACCGCCTTTGTCGCATTTATAATCGGAATGTCGGCTCCGCTTTTTTCAAAACTTTTTCATATAAAAAGCAGCAGCCCTTTAACCTTATCATTCATCTCCACAAGTGCGGGAATAATTTCCTCACTTGTTTTACTTCCAATCGTATTTTTCCTCGTATTAGCCGCATACAGGCACAATATAGATCCGGATAACATCGTAGCACCGACTCTT
The DNA here is from genome assembly GCA_021161495.1 of Caldisericaceae bacterium. Classification (GTDB taxonomy): domain Bacteria; phylum Caldisericota; class Caldisericia; order Caldisericales; family Caldisericaceae; genus AUK232. The sequence continues at coordinate 1,831 of JAGHAO010000178.1, forward strand.
CCCGTAATAGGAGATATAGTAACGGTAAGTGCAATATACCTTGCCTCGATTGTAGCCCTAAAATTTGTTAAAGTTTCCGCAATACCCTTAATTATCGCACTGTTTCTTCTGACAAACGGCTTTAAGAAAAGAAAGAGTTTTCCAAAAAGATACCATTACTTTCCCATTTTAAAACAAAGCATCCCTGTGTTGCTCATTTGCTTATCCATAGGTATCACATCGGGGATATTCCTTCAAAGCGCGGAAAAAACTTTTGCTCTTTTTCCATTAATGCTTTCGCTCGTTCCGCAGGTAATCGCACAGGGAGGGTCAATAGGTGGAATAGTGGGCTCACGCGTTTCAACTTCCCTTTATCTTGGAACGGCAAAACCGTTTGTATGGAACAAAGAGGTAATAAAAAACTTCACGGCGGGAATAATAATGGGCGTTGCGATAGGCCCTTTCATCGCCGTTGTATCCTTTATAGCCGGAATAGTTACAAAAACACCTCTTGTGCCCTTCACGAAAATACTTGTTATATCAAGTGCATCGATGGCCATTCTTTCGATTTTAACCGGAATATTGGCGATTTACACGGCCTTTTTTTCTTTTAAAATAAAATTGGACCCCAGCAATGTGGTAATACCGCTCATAACAAGTATGGGGGATATTGCGGGAGTCCTTGTGCTTCTGTTTGTAATTAAACTTATCCTTTTATAAAATTATCGGCTCGTGCGGAAGTTTTGTAAGCACTTCTCCGCTGTTTTCTTTCACAAGTATCGTATCTTCTATTCTCACTCCGAACTTTCCGGGAAGATAAATGCCCGGTTCAACGGTAATTATCATTCCTTCCCTCAGAACAATATCGGAACGAGAATTTATAAAAGGCAACTCATGAATTTCGAGCCCTACTCCGTGGCCAAGCCCGTGGATAAAATACTTTCCGTATCCTTTGTCGGATATGTATTTCCTAACGCTGCCGTCGAGTTCTTTGCATACAAGCCCTTCTTTCACAAGGTTTCTTCCCAACTCTTGCGCGGATCTTACAATTTCGTAGACTTCCGAACTCTCTTTGTTAGGTTCTCCTACGGAAACGGTGCGCGTCGTATCGGAGGCATACCCGTTGTAAAAAACGCCGAAGTCCATCACGATTAATTCGTGAGATTTAATCTTTCTTTCGGAAGGCATACCGTGAGGAAGCGCCCCTCTTTCACCCGCTGCAACAATCGTGTCAAAAGAAGTTTTATCCGCACCGTTTTTCCTAAATCTATATTCGAGCTCCGCGGCAATATCCTTTTCTGTTATCCCTTCTTTAATAAACGGCAGCGTTTCTTTAAAAGATCGCGAGGAAATTTCGCATGCCTTTTTAATAATTTCGATCTCTTCGGGTGATTTCACCATACGCATTTTTTCAATTAACCCGGAGACGGGAACGAGATTCAAAAATCCTATTTCCGAAAGTTCTATGAAAAGTTCTGCGCTTAACCTGTTTTTTTCTATACCCAACCAATGAACTCTATGTTTTAATAAGAGGTCTTTCAAAAAATTCAGAATGGAAGGTTTGTACTCAAC
>JAGHAO010000069.1 GCA_021161495.1 Caldisericaceae bacterium
CAAATATAATTAGTCTCAGGATAAAAGGGCAAATTGCCCTACCTTAAGCGGCTCGAGGCCTGCGAAAAGGTTTTGCTATTTGAAATGATTGTACTTTATAAGGTGGCCTCGTGCCACCTATATTTATTTTGGAGGTGAAAATATTAAAGGAAAAGATGTAATTGCGAATGAAAGAATTCGCTGGAAAGAAGTCAGAGTAATTGACGAAAACGGAGACCAACTCGGGATTATGAGCTCGAGAGATGCGTTTAATCTTGCGCGAGATAAGGGGCTCGATCTTGTTGCTATTGCACCGAATGCAAATCCGCCCGTATGTAAAATTGTCGATATGGGTAAGTTTCTTTACGAAAAAGCGAGGAAAGAAAAAGAAGCAAAGAAAAAACAGATGAAAGTCGAGATGAAGCAGATGCGGTACAGGTTAAAGATTGATAAGAACGATCTCGATACGAAGAACAGAAAAGTGCGTAAATTTCTCGAGTCCGGAAACAGAGTAAAACTGGAAATATGGTTCAGAGGGCGTGAAATGGCTCATACCGAAAAGGGTTTTGAACTTGCAAATAAAATTGTGGAAGCGCTTCCCGACGCAGGAAAACTTGTTAGCGAACCGAAGCTGTCCGGAAGAAATTTAATTTTTTATATGGAGCCTACGAAGGAAGTGCTGAAGAGATTAAAGGAAAGGAGAGATCAAAATGAAAAGAAAGATGAAGACAACTAAATCAGCAGCTAAGAGATTTAAAATTACCGGAAGCGGAAAAATCGTTGCTTATGGTGCAGGTCACAGTCACCATCTTGAAAAGAAAGGAATGAAAAGAAAAAAGAGGCAACTTAAGAAAAGAGTTGTGGAAAGGGAAGATTTAAAGAACATCAAAGCCTTACTTCCTTATTTAAAGTGAAAGGAGTGTATGAATTATGAGAGTTAAAGCAGGTGTTGTAAATAGAAAAAAACATAAGAAAATTTTGAAAATGGCGGAGGGTTACAGAGGCGCGGCTTCAAAAAGGTTTAAAGTTGCAAACGAAGCGGTAATGCACGCTTTGAGAAATTCCTATGTCCACAGAAGAGAAAGAAAGAGAGAATTCAGGAATCTCTGGATAGTAAGAATTAATGCGCTTTCCCGCCAGTATGGTTTGAGTTATAGCAGATTTATAAACGGCCTTAAAAAGGCGAATATTGAAATTGACAGAAAGATGCTTGCAGATCTTGCCGTAAACGATGTAAAAACTTTCGAAGAACTCGTTAATAAGGCAAAAGAGGCTTTGAAGTCCGAAGTAAAAAATTAACAAGTTTGAGTTTTACGGATAAAAAGCGCGCCGTATCGGCGCGCTTTTTCTATATCTTATTTCTTTTTCTTAGGGAGAAGAAAACAATTGCGGTAAGCAGCGTGTCAAGTGCTCCCTTTGCTAAGTTGAACGGCACATTTATGCCTATCAGGTATTTCATAAGGTCCTTATGAGTAATCTTCGGAAACCAGAATTTTGGAACAGCCCACATATTGACGAAGAACATTACAACGGTCATTGCCAACATGCCTGCGATAAGCCCTGTCAATACATTTGCCATACTTTTCTTTTTGTAGGCAATGGCTCCGCAGACAAATGCAAATGTTCCGGTTGCAATAAAATTGATAAAGGCACCTAACACTCCGCCGCCTCCCCCGCCGCTTAAAAGATACAAAAGATCCTTTGTAAAGGCGATTCCTATTCCGTAAAACGGACCTAAATAAACTGCCCCGATAAGGATAGGAATATCTCCAAGGTCCGTTTTAAGGAAACTTGCAGAAGGGATTAGCGGAAATTCCGTAAATCTCATAAGAACGAACGAAAGTGCTGCGAGAATACCTGCAAGCATTACCGCTCTGAGTTTTTTGTGTTGCATTAAACAACGTTGTCCAGGGTCAACTTTCACCTCCTTCCGTCCAGACTATACTGTCGGCTTCGGAGTTTCACCGAATCTGCCTTTCGGCTCGTGGGCTTAAGGTATCGAAACCTATCACCACCGATCAGGAATTGCCCCGCAATCGTGCGAGACTCACCTTGCCCTGGAGGGTGATTTCATTATAACTCGTTTGTATTTTATTCAAAATTATTTATCATTATTTTGTTATGTATAAAATATATTGGGTTGCTTTAAACTTTTTGCGCTTTGAGGGTGCGCGTAAAAAATTTGAATCGCTGTTTGAAGATGCAAAATCAGGCAAGAGTGTAGAAAACGAAATTGAAGAAAAATTTGTAAATGCCGCTTCTTCGGAGATTAGCAGGGCGCGTTCCTTGAATGTTAATGTTATAACATTTGAGAATAAAAATTACCCCGAAAGATTAAGAAATATCCAGGATCCACCTGTGGTTCTCTACGTAAAAGGTGCTATTTTACCGCAAGATAACCTTTCCGTAAGCATTGTGGGTTCGAGGAAGTGCACACCTTACGGGAGAAGTATTGCGAGAAAGTTTTCCAATGCGTTTGCAAAAGCGGGTATTACGATTGTAAGCGGACTTGCCTTGGGAATTGACGGCGAAGCGCACAGAGGTGCAATTGATGCAACAGGAAGGACTATTGCCGTTTTGGGAAGCGGAATAAATAGAATCTATCCGTCAAGTAATGAGAAACTTGCCGAAAAGATTGCCTCTTCATACGGTGCGGTAATCTCCGAATTTCCGCTTGATACAAAACCGAACAAGTTCAATTTTCCTTTTAGAAACAGGATTATAAGCGGGATTTCCATTGCGACAATTGTTATGGAAGCGGCGGAAAAGAGCGGTTCCCTTATCACAGCGCGTCTTGCCGCAGAACAAGGAAGAGACGTATTTTCCGTTCCCGGAAATATCACAAGCAAAATGAGCAAAGGCACGAATGATTTGATAAAAGACGGGGCAATACCAATAACCAGCCCGGAGGATTTGTTTGCCTACGAAAAAGAGTTTGAATCGCTTTTCAGAGAAAAAGAAAGTGTTTTCGAAAGTCTTTCGAATGAAGAGCGAAAAATTCTTGTCGTTTTGGAAAATAGTGCTGAAACCGCAGATCAAATTGCGAAAAAAACAGGTATTGTCGTGGATAAAATAACGAGGATTATCACATATATGGAAGTAAAGGGTCTTGTGAAGAGATCCGGAGGGAGATACTTAAAGATATGAAGGAGATTAACATTATAGGCGGAGGGCTTGCAGGCTCCGAAGCCGCAATTTACATAGCGTCAAAAGGAATAAAGGTTAGGCTTTTCGAAATGCGGCCGTTCAAACTCACCGAGGCGCACAAAACAGGTAATTTTGCAGAAATTGTTTGCAGCAACTCCCTCGGTTCGCTTAATCCCGAAAACGGCAGAGGGCTTTTGAAGGAGGAAATTCTTTCCCTCGGTTCCGTTCTTTTGAGGACTGCGTTTGAATGCAAAGTGCCAGCAGGCAAAGCACTTGCCGTTGACAGGGAATGCTTTTCAAAAAAAATTACGGAGATCATAGAAAGCAATCCGCTTATAGAAGTGGTGAGAGAAGAGGTTTCCGAAATTTCCGAAGGGATAACGATTGTTGCGACCGGCCCTTTAACAAGCGAAAAACTGTTATTTTATCTCAAAGAGAAGTTCGGAATCAAGGATCTTTATTTTTACGACGCATTGTCTCCGGTTGTCGTCGCCGAGTCTTTGAATATGGATAAGTTATTCTTCGGCGGACGATACGATCAACCTGCCGATTACCTCAATGCCCCGATGACAAAGGAGGAGTATTTGCGTTTCAGAGAAGCGCTTATTTCGGCGAAAAGGCATCTGCCGCACGATTTTGATAAAAAGTTTTTTGAGGCGTGTTTGCCCGTCGAAGAGATAGCGATGCGAGGGGAAGATGCGCTCCGTTTTGGCCCGTTAAGGCCGAAAGGTTTTAATAAGAAATATTATGCTGTCGTTCAATTGAGAAAGGAAAACAAAGCGGGAACCCTTTACGAACTTGTGGGATTTCAAACTGCGCTTACGTATCCGGAGCAAAAAAGAGTTTTTCGAATGATACCCGGCCTTGAAAACGCCGAGTTTGTGCGTTTCGGCTCAATTCATAAAAATGCTTACATAAAATCCTCTGCGTTGCTGGATAAATTTTTGAGATTGAAGAAAAACCCTAATGTATTCTTTGCGGGGCAGATAAGCGGGGTGGAAGGGTATGTGGAAGCGATCGGAACGGGGCTCTTTGCCGCAATAAATGCGGTGAGGATGGCAAGAAATGAAAAACCGATAGAAATACCGGAGAACACAATGCTCGGAAGCCTTATAAGGTTTATTACCGAAAACGAACTTGAAACACCTCAGCCGATGAGGGCGAATTTCGGAATAATACCTGCCGGGTTTTTTGATATTCCCAAGTCCGTTCGCAAGAAGAAGTTTATTGAAACAAGCAGAAAAAGTATCGAAGAACTTAAAAAAGCAATATGAAGGATTCTGAAAACCGCCTGCGCCTGAAAAAACTTTACGGTTTACTTTCTCCCTGTTATTTGTGCTCCTTGAACTGTGGGGCTGAAAGGTTGAATGGTGAAAGAGGGGTGTGTGGTGCCGGTGTGAAAATGAAAATTTCATCGGCAACTATCTATAAAGGGGAAGAGCCTCCGCTTGTCGGTAAAACAGGTTCCGGAGCGATTTTTTTCAGTTTCTGCAATTTGAAATGCGTGTATTGTCAAAATTACAATTTCAGCCAGAAAGGAAACGGGCATTTTGTTTCCGTAAGTGAACTTTCCGAAATAATGCTACATTTTCAGGAAAAAGGTGTTGCCAATATAAACCTTATCACTGCAACGCATTTTATCCCGCAGGTTGCTTCGTCGCTGATTCTTGCCAAAGAAAAAGGTTTAAAAATTCCCGTTGTTTACAATACAAGCGGGTACGAGTCCGTTTCGGTTTTGAAACTCCTTTCCGGTTTGGTCGATATTTACCTTACGGATTTTAGATACGGGACAAACGAATGGGCAGTGAAATATTCCGCGGCACCGTTTTATACGGAAATAGCAAAATCCGCATTAAAGGAAATGTTTCGTCAAACCGGCAATTTGAAATTGGGAGAAAGCGGAATTGCAAAAAGGGGAACCATTGTCAGGCTCTTGATATTTCCGGAAGGGCTTGCGGAGCTGGAACTCTCACTGAAATTTATTAAAGAAAGTGTCGGCGCGGGTGTTTACATAAGTTTAATGAGTCAATATGTTCCTGTTTACAAGGCAAAAAACTACCCTCCGCTGAACAGAAAAATTACAAAGCAAGAGTTGTTAAAAGCATCTTATTTGTTAAGAAAGTACGGCTTTAAAAACGGCTGGATTCAGTATCTTTGATTTTCCTTTCCGTATTCGTGAATCATAGATTTTATTTTTGCAATGATAATATCCATTGCGATTTCGTTCTTTCCGCCGCGCGGGATTATTATATCCGCGAATTGTTTTGTGGGTTCCACGAATTGGATATGCATCGGCCTTACTGTGTTGAGATATTGTTGTGTTACGGATCGCAAATCTCTTCCTCTTTTAAGCACGTCTCTTCTGATTCTTCTGATTATGCGGACATCGGAATCTGCGTCGATGAATATTTTGATATCAAACAAATTTCTTATGCCTTCGTCGTAAAATAAGAGTATTCCTTCCACTATGATTACCGGAGCGGGGCAAACTTTGATTGTCTCACCCGTCCTTTCGTATTTCGAGAATGAGTACACCGGGATATTTACACATTTCCCGGATTTAAGGGTTAGCAGATGATTTTTGAATAATTCTATGTCGAATGCGGACGGATGGTCGTAATTTATCTTTTTTCTTTCAGACAAGGACAGATTCGGAAAATCTTTGTAATATGAATCCATTGAGATTATCGCGGTTTTATCTTTTCCTAATCTTTCCTGGATAAGCTTTGCGACGGTTGTTTTTCCGGAGCCTGTCCCTCCTGCAACCCCTATGAATTTCGGCCAACTCATATTTTTGAAACGACAAGTTTTGTAATTGATTTTAACGCTTCGAGAACACCTTTACCTTCAGTAGCGATGGATTCGAAGTATTGGTATTTGTTTTCTTTGTTTAGCAATTCTTGTAATTCTTCCACGCTCATTATCTCGTTTTCCGGAAAATCTCTTTTGTTGTATTGAAAGACGAGAGGAATTTTGTCCAGAGATTCTCCGAAGTCTTCCAAGTTTTCCTGCATATCGTTGAAACTGTAAAGGTTTTCTTCTTTTTTTCTCTTTTGAGAATCTGCGACGAATATGATCCCGTCGGTTGCGCGCAAAACCGATTTTCTCGTGAGTTTATATATGAATTGCCCCGGAACTGTGTACAGGCTAAGCCTTATTTTGAACCCTTTAATCGAACCGAGTTCGAGCGGTAGGAAGTCGAAGAACAATGTTCTCTCGGTCTCTGTTGCTATGCTTGTGAACCCGCCCTTTACCTTGTCGGGCAAGTTTCCGTATATGTAGCGCAGACTTGTTGTTTTTCCACTCAGTGCGGGGCCGTAATATACTATCTTAAAGGAAATTTCTTTCCGTGCAAAGTTGAATGTGCTCATTAAAATCTCCTTTCGGATTAAAACAGATTGTCTATTTCGTTTTTAATATCGTTTCCGAACCCTTCGGGCGTTACCTTTTGCTGTTGTTCGGCACTCCTCTTTTCCGCTTTTTTTACAATGTCTTTTACGCTGTTCCCTATCTTTTTCGCCCAGAAGCGAATTGCGCCTATTGGTGCGTGGTTATCAAAAATAATTGCGAGCAATACGCTTTGGGTGATGAGGGAAATATGAATATTTGTTTCTTTTCCCTGGTGAAATGTAATGGTGAATTCTTTTTCTCCCAATAGCCTCGCAAGTTCGTTGGTTGCGGAAAATACGCCCGCCGCAAGTGCCGACACCATTACGGCTGCGTCGGAGGTAATATCACCGCTTTTTGCTATCAGTTCACCACTTTTGTTTAAAAGTATTATGTCCTTCGCTTCCGAATCGGCAAGATATTCTCCGAACATTTCATTTATTTGCCGTGATTCGTCTTCATTTAATATTATTGCTACTTTAGAGAGCCTCTCGTCTTCTTGCATCTTACACCTCCGTTAAGTTATTTTGATTAAGCCCTTTTTTATAATTTTCATAAGTATAATACAAGCTTTGTAATAAGACAACTCTTCTTCTTCGAGGATTTGGTCGAGTGTTTTGCCTTCCGCAAGCCTTTTAAGAATTTTCCATTCGGTTTCCGAGATAGATATGTTGTCACCTACGTTTGTCGATACTTGTATTTTTTTATCACCAGTGAAAACCTCTTTGACTTCCTTGCATTCCTCGCGCACGGACATTCCGTTAAAGATTACTTCCATTGTGTTTTTGTTTATTGTCTTCGGGGGAAGCACGATATTTTGTACGAATTCGAACACACCGTTTTCTTCAAGGAAAACATCTTTTATCGCATCTTCTCCGTTGGAAAAAGGGGCTGAAGCATGAAGTATTTCACCGTTTTTAAAGTAAATTCTGTATCTTCTTCTTTTGGAATTTATCTCAAGTTTTCCGCTTTTTTTGCCTGCGGTTATCATCTGAATAACCTCTTCCAATTTAAAATCTTTTAAATTTCCTTTTGTCGGCATAAATACTCCTTTTTTATTAATTGTATATACAATTGATTTTTATGCAAA
>JAGHAO010000005.1 GCA_021161495.1 Caldisericaceae bacterium
AAAGAATTTTGCCGTACGTGGATATTCTCCTGATTATGAGTGTTGAACCCGGTTTCTCGGGGCAGAGTTTCATTCCTTTTTCGCTTGAAAAAATAAAACGTGCCGCAGACATAAGAGAAAAAGAAGGTTTTAACTTTCTTATATCGGTGGACGGGGGAGTGAACGAGAAAACGGCAAAATCCGTCCTTGATGCGGGAGCCGATATCCTTGTTATGGGAAGTTTCTTTTTTAAGAACGACTTTACTTTCGTAAAAAATTTTATATCTTCTTTGCGATAAATTAAAAAGCCTCCGTTTTCAGGAGGCTTTTAACCTTTTTTAGTTTGCCGTGAGGAACTTTTCGATTTTCGACAGAATCACTCTTTTGGGAACGGCACCCACAATTTGCTCTTCCAGTTTTCCGTTTACAAACAAAAGCAAGCTCGGAATGCTCATTATACCGTATTGAATTGCAATGTTTTGATTGTCATCCACGTTTATGCGAACGACTTTGAGTTTTCCCGCATATTCTTTGCCAAGTTCCTCGACAATCGGCTCAATCATTTTACAAGGCACGCACCAATCCGCCCAAAAATCCACGAGGACGGGAATCGGCGAGTCAAGCACTTCTTGTTTGAAGTTATTTTCATTTACGTCCATATTGCCTCCATTTAGTTTTCCGCAAGTAATTCGGTAACCTCTTTGGTAAATGTTTCTTCCATATTCGGATCATATCCCACGACTGTTTTTGCAATTCTTCCGTGCTTGTCGATAAAGAAGAATCTTGGAATTCCGCTAACGCCATATTCCTGCGCAACAGTCCCGTTATCTCCCACCACCGTATAAGTTATTCCGTGTTCTTTTATGAATTTTGAAACCGCTTCACGCTTTGAGGGGTTATCAAGGTTAACTCCTATTACAACAAGCCCTTTGTCTTTGAATTTTTCATGTATGGATTCCACGTGCGGGATTGTCATTCTGCAAGGTCCGCACCAGGTCGCCCAAAAATCGAGTAAAACTACTTTGCCTTTCAGATCGGAAAGGTGCATAACTTTGCCGTCCTGCGTTTGCCACGAAAAATCAGGGGCAACTTGCCTTTCCGGGTTTCCGCCGTTTGTGCCGCCATTTCCGTTATTATTCCCGTTGCTGTTCGAAGAGGGAGAGCCGCATCCTACAAAAACGGGAACAACAAGCAACGCTATTAAAATTACAATTAATATCTTTTTCTTCATATTCACTCCTTCCGCAAGTTAAAATTGTATATGAATTATATCTATTAATCCTTATTCGGTCAAGTAATTCCTTTTACTAATTTCTCTATTCTTTTTACAAGGTCCGCTTCTTTACGAGGGCTCGCCCTTCCAGAGAATCTTAATTCGTAATATAACATTATGGGCTCGTAAAGTTCCTCTAATTTTCCGTTTCTTTTCGCAAACTCGAGGAGAGTTTCTCCTTTCCCTTTCTTTTTGCCTATTTTTCTTTCAAGGATCCGTAAAATGGCCGTTTCTTTTTTCGTTTTTTCTTTGGCAAACAATAAGAAAAATAAAATAATGCACATTAAAACCACAATTACAACAGTTTTGTTTCTTTTAAATAACATTTTGAATTTCATAGTGCTTCTCATAACAGAAACACTGATACTCGTAATTCCCGTTTTTATGCCGGTAAGCATCTGCATTTGCTTTGCACTATTGTATGTAATAACGTTTCTGTACCATGACATTCTTATGCTGTCCAGTAACATTTCCACACGCGATAGCGACGGTGCGGACGAAGGGGGCGTGGGATCCACTCTCACCCAACCTTTTCCGGTAATATAAACCTCCGCCCAGGTGTGTGCGTCTTTTGCTCTTACTATGAAATATTTTCCGTTCGGGTTGTATTCCCTCGTTGCAAATCCGGATACGAGCCTTGCGGGTATGCCGTTTATCCTTGCAAATAAAACAAATGCCGTTGCAAAGTGCTGACAATAACCCGTTTTTTTGTTTAATATGAAATCCTTAATGTCCGTTGCCGTGGGGTTTAACGAATATTTGTAATTTTTTTTCAAAAAGTTCGCTATGTTTCTTGCCTTTTGCTCCGCGCTTTTTCCGTTTCTTGCGGATTCTTCGGCTATTTTCCCGAATTCCGCGGGAAGTTTCGGAACCTGAAGATACTTACTTTTGTCTTTTTTGCCGAGCGGTTCCTTTATTAATACGTCGCTTTTTCCGCCTATGCTACTGAAAGCATCGTACCTTATTGTTTTGTAATATGTTTGATCCGTTAAAAAATCGCCGAATTCGTTTCTTTTCAGATAAAGAAATTCTCCGCGAACTCCTACGAATTTCTCCGGTCCGAAAAGAACATCGGTTCCGTTGGGCTCTAAAAATATCGTACTTTTAACCATCCCGGAAGTTAACTTGAAATCGTTGTTGCTATCGTAAGGAAATATCTTGGATACATTTTTCGTTTTTACCCATTTCATTCCGTTAAAATAGGCGTAATGCATTCCGGAAAGATAGAGCGGCGGATAAATGTTGCTATCTTTGACTTCCACTCGCATTACGACCCTGCTATCGAGTTTTACGGCACCTTTTTCTATCACCACGTCCGTGCTGAACCCGCTTTGCGTTTGAGGGCTCAGTTTTATTCCGTGAAAATAGCCCAGAGACAATCTCGGAAACGAAAAGAAAAGCATAAACGAAAAGATCATTGAGATTAACGAAAAAATCAACACTTTTCTGTAAAATATCTTCGGCACTTTGATTTCGTCGGATCTAATTCCCGCAAAAGAAAGCATAAGCGTCCCGGAAACGAGAAACGCAAAGAGGAATATGCCGAAGACCAATGAGATTGTCGAAACCGAGGAGAGCAATATCAGAAGAACTCCCACGAGAAAAATTTCGTAATAGTCTTTTTCTTTGCAAGGCAAAATTTGTTTTATGATTAGTATGATAATAAGAAGGTTGGAAAGAGCATAAAAAAGATTTGTCCCGGAAACAACGGAGAAAACAAAATATAATAGAGGAAAAGCCTCCGTTAACTTTCTGAGTAAGCCTTTTTCCAAAGCAAATCCGTATTTTCTCTTTACAAACGGAATGAGAATTATTAACGGCACGAACATTAAAAATTTGTAATCCGATGCGGATATGAACAGTATGGACGTCAACGTAAACAGAATCGAAAATTTTATCTTGGTATTTTTAATCATATGTTATGTCTCCGTATGTGATTGCTCCCCGGGGGACGGGCAAGGGAGTTGTGTCTGTCATTTTAACCGTTGCGAGAATTTCGAATATTTTTCTGTAACGTTCTTTATCCGACGAAGCTTTTATTTTGTCGTTGTTAATACGGAAAGAAAGTTTTGTTTGGCACAGGAAACACTTATAGACAAGAGACGTTATTTTTACAACGGCATCTTCGAATTCGTCTTCGTTTTTATACAGATAAGAAGATGTGTCCATAAACACATCGAGTTTTTCTTTCTCTCCGCTTGTTTCAATCACCATAGGTTCGTTCGCTTTGGCGGTGAGTTTCCAATTAATTCGTCTGCTATCTTCCCCTTCTATGTATTTCCTTACCGAGTGGAATTCTTCACCGTATCCCTTTTTTCTTTTAGCAATACTTTCGTTATTCCCTTCTAATCTATTGATTGAAACGGATTTTATCTCGGGAAATACCGTTATCGATTCGTTTAATTCTATTTTTTTCTTTCTCTCGAAAAAACCGAACGGGAAATCGGATGTTATTTTTATACCCGGTATTTTGTAAATACCCCTCCTTTCGAAAATTTTCGAAAACCTCAAAGCAAATATGTCTGATAGCAAGTCTACTTGAAACGTATAACCGAACAATTCTGTTTTAAGCCTGAATTTCGGAGAAGGAGAGTTGTTTTTTATCAGCAGGTAGCCTGCGGACTGCTTTTTGGCAAAAACGAATTCTTGCAATTTTATTTCGGCACTTATGTTCCTTAGGTTTGAGAAGGATAAAAACCCGGAAATCAGGATAAAAGAGAGAATAGTGCTAAAAGTCAAATAAACGAGATTATTCCCGGAGTTTACGGCAATCGCTCCTATAAATATTACAAAAAGAAGAAAGAAAATCCCCCGGCTTTTAATAGACGTATTCCCCGACTTACAGGGGAACTCGAGTATCCGCAAGGATTTGTTCGATGATCTCTTTGGCAAATTTGTCTTCGCCTCCCTTAATGATTATCCTGTGCTGAATTACAAAAGGCACTATTTCTTTTACGTCGTCCGGGATAACGTAATCTCTTCCCTCGATAAAAGCCTTTGCTTTGGAGGCGTTAAGCAGGTCCAGCGTTCCGCGGGTGCTCAGCCCGAGTGTTATGAATTTGTTGTCTCTCGTGTTTTTTGCGATTGATAGTATATAGTTGAGAATGGACTTATCGACAAATACGTTTTTGACTTTTTCCTTTATTGCAACTATCTGTTCCCGTGTTACCACCTCTTTCAGTTTTGCCGCAGGATGCTTTTCATTCTTTTCCAAAATTTCGATTTCGGCTTCTTCGTCGGGATAACCCATACTTGCGGAAAGCATAAACCTGTCCAATTCGTTTTCAGGTAACGGATACGTGCCCGCAAATTCCAACGGGTTTTCAGTGGCAATCACATAAAACGGTTCCGGAAGTTTATACGTTATGCCGTTTGTTGTTACATTACCTTCGTTCATTGCCTCCAAAAGTGCGGATTGCGATTTCGGAGAAGCCCTGTTTATTTCGTCTGCGAGAACAATATTTGCAAAAATCGGCCCTTTCCTGAATTCGAATTGCTCGGTTTCTTTATTGTAAATCGTAATGCCTATTATGTCTGACGGTAATATGTCGGAAGTGAATTGAATTCTCTTAAACTCCGCATGAACAGAGCGAGCTATTGCCTCGGCAAGGGTGGATTTACCGATGCCGGGAATATCTCTGAATATTATATGGCCGCCTCCGATTAAGGGTATTAACGCTAATTTTATAATTTCTCTCTTGCCTTTTATGGCTTTTTCAACGTTATCTATGATTGTGTCGATTAGTTTTTTGTCTTCCATTCGAACCTTTCCTTATTTTGCAAAACATAATCCAATTCGTCTTTTTTGGTTTTAATCTTCCCTTTCAATTTTAATATTATAAGTTCTTTCAGTATTTCTCCAAATTGCTTACCTTCTTTGAGACCTAACGCTTTCAAATCTTTTCCCGTGATTTCGGGTTTCAATTTGTCGGGATTTTCGAGGTACTCCATTAATTCTTCTTTGTGTTTTTTGTCTTTGAAAAGTAAAAGCACTGCTGCGGATATTTCTTTCGGCATTTTTATAAGTTCCAATACATTTTCTTCTTTTATCTTTTTTTGCCTTCTGATTTGCCTTATGATCCTTAGTCCGTTTGTAATTTCTTTTATCGTTTTCTTCTTTACGGAAAAACCTGATAGTATCCTCTCGATTTCTTCTTTTTTCTTTCCGTACAGCAATATGAAGAGGTTTATTTTCAGGCGTGAGAGTCCGTATTTTGAAACAATTGTTTCTTCCTCTTCAAGCGCTTCTTTTTTGATTTTCGAGAGTCTTTTTATTCCGAAAAATTCTTTTAGCACGCCTCTTTTTTCCATTAAATTTATCGCCTTTTTCGAATAAGTCTCGGAGAACAGTTCGAAAAGTTCCTGCGTTATCCTTTGAGATTTTGTATTCCTGAGCGCCCCTAATTCAACTGCTTTTTTAAATAGGTGTTCCGTGTCTTCCGAAAGTTTGAATCCTAATTTTGCCTCGTATTTGATCGCCCGGAGGAGTCTTGACGGGTCTTCCAAAAAAGACAGTGGGTACAAAACCCTTATTGTTTTTTCGGACAGGTCCTTAAGCCCGTTGAATAAGTCGATTAACCTTCCGAAATCATAGGGCATTATGGATATTGCCATTGCATTTACAGTGAAATCCCTTCTCGAAAGATCCTCTTTCAGGGTAGCATTCTCTACGTTAGGCAAGATGGAATTTTTATTATACCATTCTCTTCTTGCCGTTACGAAATCGAATTCATACCCTTCATACGAAAAATGTATCGTTCCGAAATCCTTGTGAATTGTGACCTTTGTTTTCAAAGCATCGGAAAGCATATTTCCGAATTCCGTTGCATCCTTACTCAAAACAAAATCGAAGTCAAGGCTTCGGATTCCCAGAAAAAGGTCTCTGACCGAACCACCCACGAGATATATTTGCTGATTGTTCTTTGCGGAGAGCTTTCCGAACAGTTCGAGCAAATAGTAAACCTTTTCGGGCAATCTGCTTTTCATAAGCATCTTGACTTCGGCAGGGAACGGAGACGCGCTTTTCATTTCAAAACCTTTGCCGGAAAACATTTTTCTTTCCATATACAATGCTTTTATCAAGTCACTTCTCGAAATTATTCCGATAACTTTTCCGTTTTTTGCGACAAGGACCCTGCCTACATCATTTTCAGCCATTATTTCTTCGATTTTTTCCAGAGTTGTTTCCGGTTTTACTTTTACGATTTTGGGTGTGAGGTATTGTTTTACCGGACGGTTTCTTTTTTCCGCAAGCATTATTTTTTCAATATCCCGTTTCGAAATAATACCTGTGATTCGGCCTTTTTCATCCACCGGGAGACCGGAATACCCGAATTGCACCATAATTTTGTATGCTTCCTTTATTCCTGTTTTCGCATCTATCGTTTTAACCGGAGAACTCATTATGTCCGCGGCCGTAAGTTTACCGAAGTTTATTTCGGATATCCTTTTTTCCAAAAGGCTTTGGATTTTGTCCGGATCCCCTTCTTCCAATATGGCGGTTGCGGCCGTTATATGCCCTCCACCTCCGAACGGAAGCAGAATTTCTTTTACATTATACACGGGCGAGTTGCTTCTTCCTATGATAAAAACACCTTCTTTGTTTTTCACAATGACAAATATTAAATCGGAGTTTACCATTTCTCTGAGCCTGTGAGTTACTACGGAAATTCCCTGAACGTACTTTTTTGTTTCCGCTCTTGCAAAGGCAACCTTGACACCGTTTATTTCTTTTTCCGTAATGCCGGAAAGCAAATTTTTGAGCAAGGTAAGTTGTGTCCTGTTGAGAAACGGTGAAACAAAGCTTCGGATAATTTTCATATTTATTCCAAAAGAGGAAAGGAAGGAAATTGCTTCAAAATCTTCGCAAGACACGGACGGAAACATAAAAGAACCGGTGTCCTCGTAAATGCCTAATGCGAGAAGAGTTGCTTCCATAGGAGAGAGAATTATCTTTTTCTTTTTCAATAAGTTCACTAAAATCGTTGTGTTTGCCCCTACATTTCGGGAAACGATTTTTGCGTTTTTGATATCTCTGGGCGAAGGGGGGTGATGGTCGAAAACTATTATTTCGACATCTTTTCTCTTTAAAAATTCTCTCCCTTCCCCTACTCTTTGCGGAATTTTGGTATCCACAATTATTACTCTTTTAATTTCGACTCTGATCTTTCTCGGAATCTCTTTAACCTTTACAAGTTTTAACATATCTCCGAATATCTCTGACATTTTGCGGGCTTCTTCGTCCATAGAACCCGGATCGATAAGAAAAGAGCCGGGATACAATTTCCCGGCCGCATACATTGAACTTATTGCATCGAGATCCGCTCCCGCATGCGTAAGAATTACCGTGTTCTTATTCATTGAACAATTTTTCCACGCCCTTTTCGGAAACTTTGTAATAGATAAGCGGAAGTTCTTTGACCGGATTTTCCGAGAACTTTATTAGGGAGAGGAGTTTCTCCGCAGCCTCTTCTCCTTTCGATTTATCGTTTGCAAGTATTGTTGCGATGGTCTCTCCTTCTTCCACTTTATCTCCGACTTTTTTAGGGAACATAATTCCTACTGCAAGGTCTATTTTATCGCCTTTTTTCATTCTCCCGGCACCTAAGAACGCCGCAAACTTTCCGATATTTTCGGTTTCCATCTCTTTTATATAACCGGAAACTTTCGATGATACGGGAATTTTGAATTTCGCCTGAGGCAGTTTGGAGAAATCGTCGATGAAAGAAGGGTCTCCTCCTTGTGCCTTTACAATTTCGGCAAATTTTTTAAGCCCTGCCCCGTTCTCAATCGATTTTTCGATTAACATTTTTCCTTCCGCGCTGTCTTTCGCTTTTCCTCCGAGACAAAGCATCTCTCCTCCGAGAGTTTTTATTACTTCCACCAAACGCTTTCCGCCTTTCCCTTTGAGAACATTTACCGCTTCTTCCACCTCTATTGAGTTTCCTATTGCATCTCCCAGGGGCTGATTCATATCCGTAATATAGGCAACCGTGTTTCTTCCTACGGAATCTCCTATTTCCACCATTGTTTTCGCAAGTTCCAACGCAGAATCAAGGTCTTTCATAAAGGCACCGTCTCCGACTTTCACATCAAGGACAATTGCATCGGCACCTGCAGCGATTTTCTTACTCATAATGCTCGAAGCGATAAGCGGAATACTGTCAACCGTTCCGGTAACGTCTCTCAATGCGTACATCTTTTTATCGGCGATTACAAGTTCTCCGCTTTGCGAAACAATTGCTCCGCCGACTCTGTTCACTATTTCTATGAATTTTTCCGTAGGAATTTCCGTTTGGAAGCCCGGAATGGACTCCAATTTGTCTATCGTTCCTCCCGTATGTCCAAGCCCTCTGCCTGACATTTTTGCAACAGGCACACCGTTAGCGGCGACAAGTGCGACGAGCGGAAGAGATACCGTGTCGGCAACGCCTCCCGAACTGTGCTTGTCAACTTTTATCCCGTTTATCTTTGAGAGATCTACCGTTTTTCCGCTTCTCACCATTGATAGGGTAAGCTCGGCAGTTTCACTTTTATTCATACCCCTGAACCAAATTGCCATAAGAAGCGCGGAAATTTGGTAATCCGGGATTTCTCCTTTTGAATACCCCTGAACAAAATAATCTATTTCTTTTGCATCGAGCACATTTCCGTATTTTTTCCTTTCAATAATGTCCACTATATTCATATTTACGCCTCCTTTACGAATTCTTCCACAAGCTTTGCAATCTTTTTACCGCATTTTTCCGCAACGGATATCACTTCCTCGTGAGATACTTCGTTGCTTCCGAATGCCGCATCCGTGATACAGGAAATTCCCAGTACTTTCATTCCGAAATATGCAGCCATTATGACTTCCGGTACGGTTGACATCCCTACGGCATCAATCCCGAGCCTGTTCATTAGTTTTAGTTCCGCCAAAGTTTCGTAATTGGGGCCGGACACGGCGCAATACACACCTTCTCTTACGGGAATCCCTTCTCTGTTTGCGATTTTCCTGAACTTTTTTATGAACTCCCTGCTATAAACGCCTATCATATTTACAAACCTCTTGTTTCCTTTCTCTCCCCTCAACGGGTTATCCGCATATATGAAATTAACGTGATCGTTTATTAGCATTATGTCCCCGACTTCCAAAGTTGTATTTACGGCTCCCGCCGCGTTCGTTACGATAAGACTATGAACACCCAACTCGCCTGCAAGGCGAATTGTTTTGGTTACGTCCTTCATCGAGTACCCTTCGTAGAAGTGGAATCTTCCGTTAAATATGAGAACTCTTTTATTCCCTATCGTTCCGAATACAAGTTCTCCTCTGTGCCCTTCCACCGTAGATACGGGAAAATCAGGAATTTCTTTGTAGGAAATCCTCTTTTTTACTTTCACTTTGTCCATTATCGGAGCAAGGCCTGAGCCTATAACTATTGCATATTCCGGGTTAAAATCTCCAATCTCTTTTTTCACAAATTGAGTATATTTTTCCATTTTTCACCTCTTTATTCTATTGATATGAGATAGTAATAGAACGGCTGCCCGCCGTAAGAAACATCCACTTCTATTTCAGGAAACATTTCCTCGATTTTTTCCGCTATCTTTTCGGCACGTTCTTTCGGTATTTCTTTTCCGTAATAAATTCCGATAACTTCATACTCTTTTATTAAATCTTCATTTCGTTTGAAAAGTTCCAAAAGTACTTTGTCCGGATCGTTTCCTTTCAGCACTATATTACCGTCCGCCACTCCGAGAATGTCTCCCTTCTTCACGTTTAATCCGTTGAACTTCGCGTTTCTTACCGAATATGTAACCGCAAAGGAATGTATATCTTTCAGAATTTCCTCCGCGCGCTTCATATTTTCTTCGAAAGTTTCCTTGGAGTTAAACGAAAGAATAATCGGAATCGCCTGAACCATATTCTTTGTTTTTAGCACGTAAACTTTTTTGTCTTTTGCGAGTTTTGCGGCTTCTTTTGCGGCAAGTATGATATTGGAATTGTTGGGAAGAATCACAACTTCGTTTCTTCCGCATTTTTCGATGGCGGATAGGAAATCATTTATGGAGGGGTTCATCGTTTGTCCGCCGTTTATGATAACATCCGTTCCGAGGCTGAGGAATATTTTGTCAAAACCTTCTCCTTGTGATACCGATACGATACAGAAAGGTTTTTTTATCCCTGTTATTTCTTCTTTTTTTTGCCCGAGGAACTCTTCCTGTTCTTGCTGCATATTTTCAATACGTGCTTCTTTTAATTCTCCGTACTGCATTACGTGTTCCATAACCTTGTACGGTTCGTTCGAATGCACGTGAATTTTGGTGAGATTTCCGGCTTTTGCAACAACTATGCTGTCACCGAATTGTTCGAGTTCCTTTTGTAATTTTTGTGCGTCGATATTGGGCGCACTTGACAATAATACGGTATCGTATTTAAATTTCAGTTCTCCTCCCAAAACTTCCTTATCCATCTCCTCTATTACCTCTTCAAATGTTTTTTCCACTTCGATCTTTCCTTGCAATCCCATCAGCATCCCTTCGGTTATAAAAACAAGCCCTTGCCCTCCGGAATCCACAACTCCCGCTTCTTTCAATACAGGCAAGAGTTCCGGCGTTTTCGCAAGCACTGTTCTTGCTTCTTCGAGAATCTTTTCCAAAAAGGGGATAAAATCCGTTTCAGTTCGGCTTAGAATTACAGCCTTTTGCGCCATCGCGTTTATAACGGTAAGGATTGTCCCCTCCACAGGTTTAATCACCGCTTTGTATGCAGTTCTCGAACTGCTTGTAAGCGCCTGTGCGAATTCCGGGATTGTAATTTCCTCTTTACCGTCTACATAGTCAAAAAAACCTTTGAATATTTGCGAGAGAATGACTCCGGAGTTGCCTCTTCCACCGATTAATGCCCCTTCGCATATAGCCCTTCCGAAGTCTCTTAACGTTTTGGGATTCTTTTTTCTCACCTCGTCTATTGCGGTCTTCAGTGTGAGGTACATATTCGTGCCCGTATCTCCGTCGGGAACCGGAAAAACATTTAGTTTGTTTACCGCCTCTTTTTTACTTCCCAAGTTTGCCAATGCCCCTTCGAACATCCTATTAATCTCATTAAGCCTAAGTATCTTCACACTAAACCTCCCGTCTCACCCCGGCAATTATCACATTCACATCGATGTCTTTTATTCCGGTTAGCTGTTTGATTTTATATTGAACCTGTGAGATTATTGTTTTTGCTACTTCCGAAACTTTTACTCCGCTTTCCAATACAACGTGTATATCGAAAGCAACTCTGTTCCCGAAGATTTTCACTTCTATTCCTTTTGTAAGGTCCGGCATTCCGAGTAGAGAAAGAACCCTGCCCGTAAAGCTTACCGGCACCAACCCGACTACTCCGTAGCACTCCATTGTGCTTAAAGCGGCAAGTTTTGCAAGTGCGTTTTTAGAAACAATTATTTTTCCCATATTTTTAACCTCCGTTCAGTGATATTATATCAAAAAACTATTGCATGAAAAGGAAAATTGCTTAAAATGTAAAGGTTAAAATTTGTTAAGGAGGTATATTATGAGCAGAAAATGTGAGATTTGCGGAAAAGGCCCGCTTGTCGGAAATAATATAAGCCATTCACATAGGCGAACAAAGAGAAGATATTTACCCAACCTTCACAAAGCCAAAGTGAAAGTAAACGGGAAAGTGAAAGTGGCTTGGGTATGCACGGATTGCCTGAAAAAATATAAGGTAGTGTAAATGGAAATAAGATCTCTGCGTTTCGACGGGGAAGTTCTTCACATACTTGACCAGAGGAAACTTCCCTTTGAATTTGTCGATGTTCCTTGCAGAACCGCGGAAGATGTTTGGGAAGCAATAAATAAAATGAAAATTCGCGGTGCACCGGCTATCGGAGTTGCCGCCGCATACGGAATGTACCTCGGTATAAAAAATGCTCCCGAAGACAAGGAACAGTTTTTCAAAGAACTTGAACGCGTAAAAAAATACCTCGATTCCGCGCGTCCCACCGCCGTAAACCTCAAATGGGCCACAACCCGCATTTTTAATCTTGCAAAGAAATTTGAAAATCTTCCTGTTCCGGAAATTAAAAATGCAATTCTATCCGAAGCAATCGCAATGGAAAAGGAAGATGCGGAAAGGAATTTTAGGATAGGAGAATACGGCTCCGAACTTTTCAAAGACGGTGATACCATAATGACGATATGCAATACGGGTGCACTTGCGACCGTTGCATACGGAACGGCATTTTCGGTAATCAGGCGTTCTTTTGAGAAATACAAAGATATCAAAGCAATTGCACTCGAAACAAGGCCTTATTTGCAGGGTGCCCGTCTGACCGCTCTCGAACTCAGGGAGGCCGGAATTCCGTTCCATTTAATAACTGACAATATGGCAGGTTTTATTATGTCGAAAGGCCTTGTAAACGGAGTTGTTGTCGGTGCTGACAGAATTGCGGCAAACGGTGATACGGCAAATAAAATCGGGACTTATACGTTAGCCGTTCTCGCAATGTATCATAAAATTCCTTTTTACGTGGTTGCTCCTGTTTCAACGATTGACCCGGAAATAAATTCGGGAAAGGAGATCCCCATTGAAGAAAGGAATCCGGACGAAGTCACTCATTGCGGCGGCAAAAGAATTGCACCCGAAGGAATTAAAGTTTACAACCCCGCATTTGATGTAACTCCGAATAGATTGATAGATGCAATTATCACGGACAAAGG
Source organism: Caldisericaceae bacterium (assembly GCA_021161495.1). Taxonomy (GTDB): domain Bacteria; phylum Caldisericota; class Caldisericia; order Caldisericales; family Caldisericaceae; genus AUK232. The sequence continues at coordinate 12,962 of JAGHAO010000005.1, forward strand.
TGTTTTAAGAAAGCCATTCGACAAATCTATCAAAGAAATCTTAAAATAATTTCTTGCATAGCTCGGCGCCTTTTCTGGCGCTGAGCACATTCTCCGTTGCAAAATACTTTAATCCGAAATATGTTGCCCTGCAAGCAAGCACCGCTATTACTTCATCCAAGTAATCCGCTTCCATTTTAAATATCTTCAACGCTCTTTTGTTTGTTAAAAGGATCCCGGAAAATTCGTTATTGCTTTTCAATAGCATCGATTTGCTTTTAGGCTCTAACAAACGGATAATTTTCTTGATTCCGAAATGTTTTACCGAAAATAGAAAATTGTCGTTTTCGATTAACTTTAGTTGATTTTCCGAATTAACAAGTGGAGAAACGGGGATATCCAAACGGGGTTTTAAGTAAGAACAAATTTTGTTTCTTTCGAAAAACGATTTTCCGAAAACAATAATTCCGTTTGCACCATCTTCACTGAGTTTATAAGCGGAGTTTACCGCATTTTCAAAGTTTGCGACAGAATCTTTAAATATAAACAGTTCGTTCAAGTTCAATAGGCCTATAATTTTAAGATTAGTCATGCGGATAGATTTTATCTCTCAGAACATTTAGCTCCGGAAAATCAGGGTTAAATTTCTTTACCTTAAGATAGTACTTTTCCGCTTTTTTCCTATCTTTCTTTTCCGCATAACACAACCCCAAACCAATAAGAATCGCAAGTTCTTCTTTTGTAGGAAGCCCTTCTTTTTTCTCGTGTTTTTTAAACACTTCTATGGCCTCTTCCGGTTTGCCGGATTCGAGCAGAGCGGTCCCGAGAAGGCGGGCAATTTCCGTATTGCGGTTTTTCTCAGGTACGGAATACAATATGGAAATTGTTTTTTCGAGATTTCCTATATGATAGTAAATGCTTGCAATCACATATTTCATATAGGTGCTGTCGGATTCGTTTTTTGCATAGTCTTCCAATTCTCTTGCCAAACGCTCGTAAAAGGGAAATGTTTTTTTTGACGTGCTTAAAAGGTAACCCACATGAGGATAGTTCTTGTTGAGTTTAGCTGCTTTTATAACATATTCTTTTGCTTTTTCCACATTGCCAAGTTCAAGTGATCTTCTTGCGTTGAGCATACTGATTGCAGCCCGCTGTACGGGAGAAAAAGTGTATACCATATGAGATATTACCGCAATTATTAAAAGAATCGCTCCGATATCTCTGTAATTTCCTACAAAATATAAAATAAATCCCACCGTATAAAGTGCAAAAAGAATTAAAGGCCAGTAATTTTTTTTCATTTGTACCTCCTACTATCAAATATTAATTCATTTGCCAATAAAAATCAAGTAATTTTTATTGGCGCATAGATTTTGCATACATACCAAAATCCTTCTTCTATAACTATGTCATATCCCTTTTTTCTAATTGTCTTATCAGGCAATGTATGGATTGTAAAGACATCTCAGGGAGACAACTAAAAAGTCACTCTGAATTTATTTCAGAGTCTCTCTTGCTTTGCTTTCGAAGTACACTCTGATAAAGAAATTAAAAACGAGACCCTGAGTTAGGACATCTCGGGGTGACAAAAAAGTAGTCATTCCGGAGGAACGAACGAAGTGAGTGACGAAGAATCTCGTATTTGCTTTTTCTTTGTCATCCTGCACTCGTTTCCTCGCCGAAAGCGAACACTTGTTTCAGGATCTCGCTGTTTGTCACTCTGAACCATGTCCTGAACTTGTTTCAGGATTGTTTCAGAATCTCGTATTTTTGTCATTCCGGACTTG
>JAGHAO010000015.1 GCA_021161495.1 Caldisericaceae bacterium
CCAATATATGATATATTATACGATAATCGGATCGACAAGTAAGTCAACAGTTTATTTGATACATTAATAACTAATTGATTTTTTTATAAGCATTTCGTTGTGTAGTCGTCGGATAATTGCGGCTCTTTTGAAACGGGCCGGATTTATTCGCATTATAAAATTTCACGTAAAATGCTACGTCGAAGAAACTCTGAAGATACTCAACACTGATTTTGAAAAAGGTTTAACCGAGCAAGAGGGTCGTTAGAAATAAAGATATATTTCCATTATGTTACTTACATCCCTTAACGATCTTCCCATTGTTGCAATTGCGTACGACAGAACAAAAATAGACGACTATCCGGTGAATTGGGATAGGAGGGAAGTGTTGACAGTTTCGGTTTTGCTCGGAATACTTGGTGTTATTTCTAGTTTCAGGATTTTCTACGTTACTGAAAAGATCCCTGTTTCCTTTGGAGCGATCCAAACTTTCGTGTTCTTAAATCTTGTTGCAGGCACCTTATAATTTTTTTTCGTAACGAGAGTGGAAGATAGGTTCCGGAGAAAGCCGTACCCCTTCCACTGTTTTGTTTTGGACAGCAGCTACAACAAAGGTTGCAATGCTTTTTGCGGTTCATGGTTGATTTGTCGCATCGATCGGTTGGTGCAATGCTTTGATAATTTGGGTTTATGTACTTGCTTGTGATGATTATCAATGACTTTGTAAAAGTTGCAACGCACGGATAGTTGAGAAGAGAAAAAGGAATAAAAGATTACTTGTCAACAAGTAAGCGGGGCAAATAATTTGCCCCGCATCGCAGGAGGATATTGAGAGATTGTAACTTAACTTGCAGGATAAGTAATAGTTATCGTTCTTGTTTTAGGATCCCAATCCACATTGCAGCCCAAGTTTTCCGTGACAAATCTCAGGGGAAGCATTGTCCTGGAATTTACAATTATGGGTTTCACATCATGGTTGTTTTCGTCTATCCATTTAGGTTGTCCGTTTACCCTTGCTTTGGGATTATCTATCCATAGTTCTATGATATTCCCGTTGAATTTAATCGTAACTTTTCTTGCCACTCCGTCCCATTCTATTGTTCCTCCCAACGCTTCAACGATTGCGCGGATAGGAACAACTGTTCTCCCCCATTTGGGTATTATTACGGGTTTTGTCCCTCTGCCGGGGTCTATCTCTTGTTGGGCTCCGTTTACAAGCATCATCTCGTTATCGGGTTGTAACTTTATTTCAATTCTTTTTGTAGCCTGCGATTTTGTGGTTATACTTACTTCATTTGAATAATCGGAATTGCCCTTTTCGTTGAATGCTTTCGCTCTGTAATAATAAGTTGTTCCGGGTTGGACACTGCTATCCGTATACATCATATTACATGTTTCAGTGTAGAGTGTTGCAATTTTTTCATAATTTCCGTTCTTTGTTTTTCTCTCAACGATAAATCCTCTTTCATTATTCGCGTTGTCTTTCCATTTCAAAATGACGGTATTGCTATTTGAAAGTATTGCCGTAAAGTTACTCGGTGCATTTGGAACAGTAATCTCCGCTTTCGTTTTTGCGGACACTACATCGGATAAAGGAGACTCATTCTCTCCGCGTGTGAATGATATCTTAAAGTAGCGCTTTGTATCAGGTTCTAACCCCGTTACTTTAATGAAAGACGAAGAGGTACTTATGCTCCCGATCAGGGAAAATTTCTTATTATCTGTGCTCCAATAGATTTTTATTTTATTTGCATTTGTGTCGGGAGTATTGTAACGTATTCGTATTTCTTGAGCAGAATAGCCCTCTGCTTTAACTCCCGTCGGCTTCTTTAGGACATAAGCGGTCTGAGTCGGTGCATTCGGAGAATTGCCGCTTTTGTTAAATGCCGCAACAAGATACGTGTATTTCCCCGGTGTTTTGTTTTTAATTGTAAGTTTAACTACCATATTGCTCATTTGTTTTACAAGTTTCCAACCGAGGATTCCCGAACTTGTCTTCTCATACACTGCTATGTTGTCACAGTTTGCCTGTCTATTCCATGTTAGGACGACATCGTTTCCTTTCCCTACCGCTTTGAAGTTTTTCGGCGGATCAGGGTAGGTTAAAATGGTGCCGTTTTGCTCTTCCAACGGAGAGTAATCACTCTTTTTACCTGTCTCTTTTCTCATAAGAAGTATTCCGTAAGCGTATTCCGTATTTGATTGTGCTGTGATATCAATGAAGGATTTAGAAGATTTTTTGGGTTTTCCTATGAGATGGAAGTCGTTCTCGCCGGTCTTTTTTCTGTAAATACCTACGTGTGTGGCCCATTGATCCGTTATACTGTCCCATTTGATCGTTACTCCCGGGCTTCCTTTGGCGAACGGCGAGGTAAACTTACTTATCGAAACTTTTAAACCGGTCGGCTTGCTCAACATATAACCCGGGTCTTCATTGGAAAATTTGCTGTATACTGTTGGCATAATACCTGTTCCTTCGTATTTCGCTCTCACTTTGTAAACATGCTTTCCCGGAGAGGCGTTTTGGATCGAAGCTTGCAGATTCGGGATTTCTCCGAGCGACGTCCATTTTTTGGTTCCGGAATTATACTCGAAAACTTCGAATGTGAGATTTTTTTTCTTGGCAGATGAGGGATATTCCCATTGGATATTTATATAATTTCCGTATCCGTATGCCTCAAAGTTCGTGGGTACGGGAACTTCCGCCCTTGCAATTCCCGGAACGAATAACAGCGGGAGTACCAAGAAAACACTTACAACTACTGCGATTATTTTGTTTTTCATAAAATCCCCCTTACAATTTTTTTAAAGTATATCACTTTACTTTTATTAAGTCAAATTGAAAATCAATTTGCAAAACATTATGTCGAACGGATTATTTTTATAATTTGTTAAGAACCCAAAATCCTTCCTCTATGTAACTGTGTCATTTCTTTTTCTCTAATTGTTTTATTAAGCAATGTATGAATTATAAGGGCTCTGAGTTAATACGCCTCAAGACGACGGGTACATCCGCCAGCCATCCTATACCCCTTTCCTCGGGACACATTATCCCGAGTCTTGTTTCAGGATCTCATATTTCTTCTCTTTTTGTCGTGCTGCACTCCTTTCCTCGCCGAAGGCGAGCACTTGTTTCAGCACCTCATCTTTTTCCGCTTTCGGAGCGCACTTAGATGAAGGAATTAAAAGCAGACCCTGAGTAAAGACATCTCAGGGTGACGGGGCGGGGGAACGTTTCAGGGTGACAAAGAGGCCTCATTATTTCATCGGAATGGTTTCTTATCCTGTTTATCATAGTTATAATTACAATCATATTTAAGAAAGGATTCGAAAGCAGAACAAAGATTAATATTGGAACTTTTTAGATTATATAGGCATAACGGGTGGGGGGATTTTAGTTAAGGAATCATCGGCAAAAGAAAAAGGCCTGTGAAAAGGAGGATGGAAACACAGGCCTTTGCTTGCTCCATTGTTATTTTTCTTTCTTGTTTTCAAGGCAAGTATAGTATTTAATTGTGAAAAAATTATGAAAGATTAAAAATATTTCTTTACTTTTTCGATATGCTCTTTATTCATATTAACTTTTACTTTCTCGGGATGCGTTATCCATGATAAGAGCGCAATGAGAACCGGCCTCTGCCCTTTGCCATTTACGGAGATTGCCCCTACCGGACAGAATTCCGCGCACCTTCCGCAACCGGTGCAGAGTTCAAGATGAACGGGAACAGGGCGCATCTTTTTAACTTTTCCTTTTAAAAACTGCTCGAATTCAATTTCTTCGTATTCCCAAATTTTTTCTCCAAAAGGGCAAACGGAGATGCATTCCCCGCCTGCCCCGCAGTATTTGTAATTTATTTTTATTTCATTCTGCCGTTGCATTTTTGAATACCGTATTTGTCCAAAGCATTACCACTGCATCTATGACAAGAATAACCAACAAGTATATCCAAATATTATATGCCCAGCCTTTTACCGTGAGATCCCTCATCGGCATAATCGCATACGTTATCGGGTTAATTTTTGCGATTACCTGGAGCCATTTCGGCATAACTTTTAATGGAAACAGGGCGTTGCTTGCAAACATAAGGGGCATCATAAAGAGATTTATTAGAGACATCAGCGTTTCGATCGTTTTAATCTTTACGGAAAGTGCAAGCGAAAACCCTGCAAGTATGAACGAAAGAAGCCCTGCTATGAGGAGAATCATTAAAATTCCCAAAAATCCGCTTTGGAATCTTACTCCGAAAAGCAAAGCGACGATTATTATTACAACGGCTTGAAACAATCCTTGAACTGCCGCTGCAAACATCTTACCGAATGGAATTGCGCCTCTTTTTATCGGCGCTGCGAGGAGTTTGTCAAGGTAGCCGAACCTTCTGTCCCACACGACCGTTGTCCCGGAAAATATGCTTGTGAACATAACAGTCATCAGGATAATTCCGGGCGTCATAAACGTAAGGTAGTTGCCTGTGCCTAAGAATTGTGCGGCCATAGGGTTGTTCGTAAGCCCGCTCATCGCATTTCCCATTAGGGCAAGCCATAGGAACGGCTGAATGACCGTTACCATCATTCTTGTTTTTTGCCTGAAATATTTTTTAAGTTCTCTCCATGCTACGTAATAGGAATCAATTATTAGTTCTTTCATCTTTTCATCCTCCTTGTGATTAACCTGTTTTTCGCATTTTCGTCTCTCGAAGATTCCGCTTCCCTTATCGTTCTCCCCGTATATTTCATATACACGTCATCCAATGTGGGGCGTTTCAGCCTTACAGAACTTATCCCGACGTTGAATTTTGATGCAAGTGCGAATAGTTCCGGAATCATTTTATCCCCGTTTTTCTCCACCACGATACTGTAAATGCCGTTTTTCATTTCGGATACGGATTTTACGCCCTCCTTTTCCTTAACCGCTTCAAGAAAATCCTTAATATCCCCGTTCGTGTTTTCGGAGAAAGTAAGGGTGATAAGATCTCCGCCTATCTCGGATTTTAACACCCCCGGCTTGTCAAGAGCCATTATCTTTCCCTGATCTATGATTGCCACTCTGTCGCAAAGTGCGTCCGCCTCTTCCAAATAGTGAGTAGTAAGGAAAATCGTCATTCCGTTCTCTTTGAATTTCCTGATGTATTCCCATATTGCCGCCCTTGTCTGAATATCTAATCCGAGTGTCGGTTCGTCGAGGAATAAAATTCGAGGCCTATGAATCAGTGCGGCTGCAATGTCAAGCCTTTTCATCATTCCTCCCGAGAAAGTTTCCACAAGGTCGTTTCTCCTTTCCCAAAGGTTGAACATTTTCAATAGTTCCTCGGCGTTTTTCTTTATATCTTCTTCTTTCATATGGAAAAATTTCCCTTGCAGGTAAACGTTCTCGTATGCGGTGAGCCTGTCGTCCACCGCGGTTTCTTGCGAGGCATATCCTTTTGAAAGCCTTGCTTTATACGGTTCTTTTTGCACATCGTATCCGTCTAGGATAATTTTTCCGGAAGTAGGTTTCAGTAAACCGATAACGGTTTTTATCGTTGTCGATTTTCCCGCGCCGTTGGGGCCTAAAAATCCAAAAATTTCCCCGTAATGCACGGAAAAACTGATACCCTTTACCGCTTCCACTCCGTTTGAATACGTTTTCTTCAAATTATCCACTATTATTGCTTCGTTCATCGAACACCTCCTTCTGTATTTTTTCGGTTATGTATCTGAAATCGTCAAATTTTATTTTTACGATTTTGTAAATTTTTTCGTATTGGCTTTTTCCTTTTTCCGTGATTTCATAAACTCTGCGCGGATGCTTTCCTTCCAGGTTCCATTCTCCTTTTATTAAATTTTCTTTTCTCATTTCTTTTAATACGGGGTATATGAAACCCGGGTTTGGTTTCCAGATTTTGCCCGTCGTCTTATAGACGAGGTTTCTGATTTCTTCCCCGCAGAGCGGTTCTTTGCTCAAAAGGTGTAAAATGTAAAACGAAAGAAAGCCTGTTGCTCCGAACATAGAGGCAACAAACCCGTTTCTTTCATTCGCATATATGCCTTCTTTAACAAATTTCTTAAAATATCGCATAAATTTCTCTAA
>JAGHAO010000143.1 GCA_021161495.1 Caldisericaceae bacterium
CTTGCCGTAGATCTTGCCGTATTACCCTTTATGGTAGTAATGACGATTCCGATTACCAGAGGAAATATACTAAAAACCGTTATAATAGGCACCGTCATTATAGCAATAGGCCTTCTTATTGGAACAAATCTTTCTCCTTTGTTTACAAAAGCTGCTATACAAGCTCAATTCAAAATGCCGAGCAGTGCAACCCAGATTAGCTCTATTTGCGATGGCTCAAACCCGCTTACATGGTTCATTGTTAAACTTATGAACAGCTGGTACGGGATAGTAATATTATTTGCCGTATTCTTTGTCTTCCTTTATTTCTATCGCAAACACAGAAAGTCATGGGAAATTGCTGCAGGAGCGTCGGAAAAATCTGCCGAAACTGAGTAAAGGAGGTGTTGAAGCAGGGGGGAATTAACATTAATCCCCCCTGCGAAAATCATGAAAGTTAACTATAAAGATAAAGAGAAGGAAGAAGTAGATGAAGGCGTATTCAGAATATGGTTGCTGGACGAATCTCTCGGCGCTAAAAACTTTTTTATGAGGATGTTTGAAATTTTGCCGGGAAAAGAAACAAAAGAAGACAAGCATCCTTACGAACATGAAATATTTGTGGTTTCGGGAGAAGGGAAGATAAAAACGGGAAATACATGGGAAGATATGTATCCGGGTGATGCCTTCTTTATACCGGGAAATGTCATACATTCAATTAAAAATAGCGGCAAAGAAATATTAAAATTTATATGCATAGTTCCTTCCTCTTACCGCAAGTATAGAAAAGAAAGGTGATAAAATGCTTACAAGAGATGAAAAATTAGCAATGCTGGAAAAAATGTTACTAATAAGAGCTTTTGAGGAAAAAGCCGAAAAACTTTTTATGCGGAATCTTGTGCACGGAACAATGCATTTGTCAGTAGGAGAAGAGGCAATACCCGTAGGAGCAATTTTTGCAATTAAAAGTACGGATTATATCACATCCACGCATAGGGGTCACGGACATATGATTGCAAAAGGCGGAGATTTAAAAAAAATGTTCGCTGAATTTTTGGGAAAGGATACGGGATATTGTCACGGCAGGGGAGGCTCCATGCATATAGCTGACTTCGGACTTCGAAATTTGGGTGCTACCGGAATTGTAGGAGCTGGAATACCGATTGCAACCGGTGCCGCACTTGCCCTGAAAATGCAAAACAAGAGCGACGTTGTCCTTGCATTTTTCGGAGACGGAGCTGCAAATGAAGGAGTCTTTTTTGAATCCTTAAATATGGCTACAATATGGAAATTACCCGAAATATTCTTGTGCGAAAATAACCAGTATGCTATGTCCTCTCCGGTAAAAAGGTTTGTACCTACGCCGAATATATCGGATAGAGCCAGTGCGTTTGGAATCCCAGGAATATCAATAGACGGAATGGATGTAATAGCAGTATACGAAACGGTAAAGGCCGCCGCCGAGAGGGCGCGTTCCGGCAAAGGCCCTACATTAATTGAAGCCAAAACTTATAGATTTAAGGGGCATTCGAAGAGTGATAAAAATCTATATAGAACAAAAGAAGAGATAGAAGAATGGAAAAAGAAAGATCCGATAACTACATTCGCAGCGCGACTTATGGAAATAGGAGATCTTCAACAAAATGAATTCGAAAATATGAAAGAAAAAGTTAATGCCATAATAGAGGAAGCGGTTAAATTTGCAATTGACAGTCCGGAACCTGATCCAAAGACGGTAGAGAAATTTGTTTATGCAGACGAGAAGGAGAATTAGTATGAGAGAAATAACATACAAAGAAGCCATCAGAGAAGCAATGATTGAAAAAATGAGAGAAGATGAAAAAGTCTTTCTTATGGGAGAGGATATAGGCGTATATGGAGGCGCATTTGGAGTAAGTATGGGGATGTTAAAAGAATTCGGACCGTGGAGAATTCTTGAAACCCCAATGAGCGAAGCCGCCTTCACCGGTGTTGGGGTAGGAGCGGCAATAATGGGAATGAGGCCCATAGTGGAGATAATGTTTGCCGACTTTCTTACATTCTCTGCGGATCAATTGGTAAATCAAGCCGCGAAGTTAAGATATATGACGGGTGGACAAGTAAAAATCCCACTTGTAATAAGGGCTCCACAGGGTTCCGGTACAGGTGCTGCAGCGCAACATTCTCAAAATGTAGAAGCGTGGTTCTTTAATATTCCGGGTATTAAAATTGTTGTCCCGTCCAATCCCTACAATGCAAAAGGATTATTAAAATCCGCAATTGAAGATGACAATCCCGTTTTATTCCTGGAACACAAATTACTCTACAATAAGAAAGGAAAAATTCCGGAAGACGATTACAGAGTACCGCTCGGACAACCTCACATAGAAAAAGAAGGTGACGATATAACCATAGTAACCACCTCAATAATGACATATAGAGCGATTGAAGCAGCCAAAAAACTTGAAGAAGAAGGTATCTCCGTAGAGATTATAGATCTTCTTACAATTAAGCCTCTTAATACAGAAATCATTGAGAAATCTGTTAAAAAAACACACAGGTTATTAGTTGTTTACGAAGGTTGTTTGACAGGCGGTATAGGCGGAGAAATTATTGCAAAAATAGCCGAAAGTAATGCATTTCTGTACCTCGATGCCCCTATGTTCCGTTTGGGAGGTAAAGATGTGCCGATTCCATATAATAAGAATCTGGAACGTGCTGCTGTTCCCCAAATTGAAGACATTATTAAAAAAGTTCGGTTTATTGTGAAAGGAGATTGGTATGCCTGAAAAAATCATAATGCCAAGAATGGGAATGACAATGGAAACAGGATTCGTTACAAAATGGTATAAGAAAGAAGGGGAATCCGTAAAAGCCGGGGAGCCGATAGTCGAAATAATGACAGATAAAGCCAACATGGATATAGAAGCAGAATCAAATGGAGTTATCTATAAAATTCTTGTAGAAGAAGGAAATGAAGTCCCCGTAGGAAACGTTATAGGAATTATCAAAAACGAGCAAGATACCGAAGAGGACCTGAAGAAAATATTAAAAGAACTTTCAAACGGACAACAATCAAATACTCTTTCCGAGCCAGAGGCTGCCATAGAAGAAAAACGGCCGAAAAGTTCTTTGGAACAATCTGATGAGAATTATAAAGCCGCTACTCCTTATGCAAAGAAGCTCGCAAAAAAATACGGAATTAACCTCAAAGAAATGTCCTCAAACAAAGCGATTACCTCCAAGGAAATTTTTGAAAAAAGTAAATATCAAACAAATGCATTCTCGAACCCCGTACAAAAGGCTATGGCGCAAAGAATGACGGAAAGCGCCAAAATTCCACAATTTACTTTGTACTTTAACTTTCGAGTATCGGATTTACTGAAATCATTGAATGATTTCAAGGTAAATTTTCCGAAAGTAACTCTAACTGTCTTTATCGTAAAAGTTTTATCTCTCGCTATGGAAAAATTCCCTGTTTTTAAATCACAGTATGAAAACAATACAATTAAAACAAGCGCTCACGCAAACATAGGAGTTGCTGTTGCAACGGAAAACGGACTTTTTGTTCCTACACTGAAAGACGTTGAGTCCAAATCATTACCCGAAGTTGCAGGCGAATTAGCATTACTCAGGCAAAAAGCGTTAAATGGGACACTGGATATCACAGATATGAGCAACGCCTCCATAACAGTTTCGAATATGGGTATGTTTGGCGTGGATATGTTTAGGGCATTGCTTGTTCCAGGGCAGAGTGCCATTCTGGCGGTATCCGCGATAGAAGATAAAGTGACGGTAAAAAACGGCGGAATTTTTATTGAAAAGGTTATGAATATTTCTATCTCGTGCGACCACCGATTTGTAGACGGCGCAACAGCGGCACGATTTATGAATGAAATAAAATCGATTTTAGAAAATAAATACGGAGAAATACTAAAATGGGAATAACAAAAGAAAAGGCAATACTATACTGTATTCATTGCGGAAAAGAAACTCCGCATGAACTTGTTTATATAGGCAATGAACTACAAAAGATAAAATGCTTAACATGCGGAATGGAAATATTTTTTGATAAAAAGAAACTGCTCCTTACATACTCGGAGGATTTGGTAAAAAGGATACTTACAAAACCAAGCCGAATATCGAAAGAAGCGCTTGGAGATCTGTCAGATTTCCTGGAAACATTTCCTCTCAGGGTTATTACAAAACCGAAAAGAATGGTTGATGAAATAAAGGATATTTTAAAATAAACAGGGGGAAAATATATGCTCACAAAAAAATTTGTTATAAAAAACGAAGTTGGACTACACGCACGGCCTGCAGCAGTATTTGTGCAAACAGTAAGTAAATATAAATCTAAAATAACCATAGAAAAGGACGGTAAAATCGCAAACGCAAAAAGCATTGTGGAAGTTCTATCATTAGGAGTAGAAAAAGATGCCGAAGTTACGATTACCGCAGAAGGTTCAGACGAGGAAGATGCAATGAGAGCGATTGAAAAATTAATAGAAAGTAATTTCGGAGAATAAAAATGAGACGGTTTGAAGGAATAGGTGTCTCCAGAGGAATAGCAATAGGAAAAGCATTTTTGTATCTTCCTCAAAAACTTCCAAAGATATCTCAATCAAAAGACAATATTAAAATCGAACAGAAAAAGAAAACTATCGATAAAGCGCTTGAAAAAACAAGAAGAGAAATCTCTTCAATTCACAAAAAGTTAATCGCAGATAATAAGAGGAAAGAAGCCGATATATTTGAAGCACATTTGCTCTTTTTGGACGATCCTTCGATCAAAGAAAAAATAAATACACTCTTGCAACAAGGGTATTCTGCAACTTATGCAGTTGAAAGTGCTTTCGAAGAAAGCGCGAAAGAAATCGAAAAAATTGAAAATGAATACTTAAAAGAACGGGCAAACGACCTTAGAGATGTAAAAGAAAGAATAATAAGAAACATTTTAAATATCCCGAATCCCTCGCTCTCACTTGTAGAGAGCGAATGTATAATAGTTGCAAAGGATTTGACTCCTTCGGATACTGCCAATCTCGACACAAAAAAAGTTTTGGGCTTAGTTACTGAAAGAGGTAGTTCCACCTCACATACCGCAATACTTGCAGAAGCTTTGGGAATACCGGCTGTCGTAGGAATACCTCGGATTACAGAATCTGTCAATAATAATACTATGTTGATAGTAGACGGAGAAAATGGTATTGTAGTTGCAGATCCCGATAAACCGACGATAAAAATATTTATTGAAAAAAAGGAAAAAGAAGAAAAGGAAAAGGTAGAATTAGAAAAAATCAAATTTATGAAACTCAAAACAAAAAGCGGAAAAGAAATAGAAATTCTTGCAAATATCGGAAACCCCGAAGACGCCGAAACGGCATTAAAAAACGGTGCGGACGGGATAGGATTATATAGAACGGAATTTTTATTCTTGGGCAGGGAAAGCCCTCCATCTGAGGAAGAGCAATTTGAAGCATATAAAAAAGTTTTGGAAAAATTCAAAGACAAGCCCGTAATAATAAGAACTTTGGATATTGGGGGAGATAAGCAAATTCCCTATCTGAACATAGAAAAAGAGTTAAACCCTTTCCTTGGCGTAAGAGCAATAAGATTGTGTTTAAAAAACACAGAATTGTTTAAAACGCAGCTTCGGGCTATTTTAAGAGCAAGTATTTACGGCAATCCGAAAATAATGTATCCGATGATTGCAATCAAGGAAGAGATAGAAAAAGCAAATTCGATTTTGGAAGAAGTAAAATCCGAATTAAAAAGCAAAGGAGTTCCTTTTAAAGAAAATATTCAAGTGGGTATTATGGTTGAGATACCCTCTGCTGCGCTGAATGCGGAAGAACTGGCAAAATATGTAGATTTTTTCAGTATAGGAACGAATGACTTAATTCAATATACATTTGCAGCGGACAGAACTAACGAAAAAGTTTCTTATCTCTATAATCCGCTTCATCCTGCATTGCTAAAACTTGTAAAATTTACGATCGAGGCTTCGCATAAATACGGAAAGAAAACCGGCATGTGCGGCGAAATGGCGGGAGACCTAAAAGCCATACCGCAATTGATTAAAATGGGAATTGATGAACTCAGTATGACTCCGACAAAAATTCCATATGCCAAAAAATTTATAAAAGACAACTTTTAATTTTCCAAGGCCATGGTTTATATATATGCTCTCTCCAGGTTCCCGGGGAGAGCAATTGCTATTCCAAAGATTTTTTGATTTCTATCATTTCGGATTTGGTGAGTTTTGCGGGTTTCTGCACAATAGTTTCGAGAAGGTCGCGCAAAAAACTCTTCTTTATCACTATCGCATTTTGATTTTCTTTTACGGTGGAATTTACTTTGACGGAGTCGTTAAACAGCACAACGGATGTAAAGTCCAATTTCGGATAAATATATTTCAATTTCCTTTTGAGAACATTTCTCAGGATGCTTATTGCGTAGTTGTTCATATTCACCGGGTTTTTGATTTTCTTTTTTCCGCTATCCGTTTCCAGAATCCACTCTTTTGATGTGGCTTCCACGGATTTTGCGGGAGTTTCTACATCCCGAAAAACGGTTATTCCTTGCTTTGTTATAAGCAAATGGTCAATTAAAGCACTATGCTTTCCCCAACCTTTGACTCTGATTTTATTCAGAAGTACAAAATCTTCTTTTAACTCTTTTAAAATTTTTCCAATAGGATTATCCGCACCTGAGCCGGCAACAAAAGCGGTAGATTGGTCATTTGCATTGTTCAGATCATTGTTATTTTCAATATTACTGTTGCCGGATTCCTTGTCTGTTTCCCTGCTTCTCCAAACGGCAAAAATGATCGCCACTACCAATACGCCTAAAATCACACCCCATTTCATAATTCCTCCTGTCTGTAATTTTTTAATTTATAACATAATAATGTAAAAAGTCAAATAAGATTTGCCATTTCCAACATAAATAAAAAAGACGGCCTTTGCTTGGCCGCCGGAATATTAAAGATTTATCTTTATTTGATGTAAGAGTTCGGCAGGTGACTTTACGGGAAATTGGATTTTTTCCGCAATTTCCGAAACAGGCTTTCCTTTTATCGAAACCCCTGTTAGCCTCGTCAGGAATTCTTCTTTATTTAGAGGAAAATCGGCTCCTCTTATGCGTTCAAGCACTTTTATCGCCCATTCCACTCCGAGGCTCTCCATTTCTTCTCTTTTTATGAAAATTCCCCCCTCGTTTTTTACTTTCTCGTATGCAAGTTTTGCAATTCCGCCTGCTTTATGGTAATCCACTTTTTCTATTTCACCTTCAAGGTATTTTTTTACCGCTTCGGGGTCCGCTCTCATAATTTGTTTCACTGTTTGCTCGGTTATGCCCAAAAATTCCGCAATTTCTTTGATTGTTTTGGTTGTTTCATTCGAAAGAACTACGACGTATGCCGCTTCCGCAAGAGAAGGAAGCCATGTGAGGTTTCTGTATTCCACAAGTTTTTTAATTCCACCGACAATTTCGATCCCTTCTTCAAACACTCTTTTTGCGAGATAATCGTAATCCATATAAGAAGTGGGTTTGTCGATTATTTCCATTTTATCACCTCCCCTTACGTTGATTTTACCAATTCTTCAAGTGGTTTTAATATGTTTACTATTCCTTCTTCCGTAATTTCAAATACCCAAGTCCTGTCGTCGTGCCCGGTGATTCTGCATCCGTCAATGCGGATTGTCCTTAAAACCGTTCCAAACGGTAAGCCGTAAAGATTTGCCTGCCATTTCGTCTCTATGAGTTCTTTCCCCATAACGACAGTTCCGTCCACAATGTGCGCTACGGCAAGCCCTCCCGCAGCTTCCGAAGACATCATATCCTGAGAAGAGCGTTTTTGCGATACGAGAATTGCCGTTTGCTTCATTTTTTTCAGGAAATTAAAAAATATTCTGACAATTTGCCTTGCCATCATTTCTTTATGTTCATAAAGTCCGGTGATACTGTCTATAATCACATTTGTTATGTGCTTGTCTTTTATTGCATCCTCCATTGTTCCTATAAGCGTATTCAAGTCTTCTCTAAATTCGGAGTTCATTGCCGCATCGATCAAAACAATATTTTTCTCAAGTTTCTCAAAATCCAACCCTAATGCATTCGCTTTTTGTTTTAACGCAGAGTATAAAAACTGCACGGGAGATTCCACCGAAACAAAAAGCACTTTATAACCCATATCCGCTTGAACGGCGGCAAACTGTTCCGCAAGGAGGCTTTTTCCCGTGTCCGGAATGCCCGTTATATTCAAAACAGATTGATAAGGAATTCCGCCGAGCGGTTCTTTGACAAATTTTCCGTTTTTCTCTCTTATCGTGAAAAACATTTCGTCCAATTTTGTTTTTGTCGGAATACCGAATAATTTGGGAGCTTCCCCTTTAAGTTTTCCAAGTTCGATGTATTTGGCCATACTACCACCCCCTTTTGACAATCAAATTTTAACAAAAATCAAAAATATGTCAAGAAAGGGTGATTTTACAAATTTAAATTATCTCGACTTTTTGTCCGCCCCGCTTCGTGTATTCCCCGGACTCGGAAAGATCTTTAATTTTATCAAAATGCTTATATTTGTTTACCTGTCGGTAAAACCATCAAAAGCATTTTACGATACAAGGAAGCTTTTTCAATTGCAATTATTTTCTTTCCAAATATTCTACAATCAAAGAACCGTCGTCTTTCCTGCTTGTTTGCACTTTTATTTTCTTTTTTGTCAATCTACCGAATACGCCTGCCAGAACCCCGCTCAAAAATTTAAGATCGGGTTCTGCACCTATGGCTTCAGCACTTTCTGTTTCAAAATCATTAAAAATGGCAGTGCGCATATATGGTTTATCAAGATCAAGCTCTTCGATTTTAGATATGCCCCATCCGGTATACAAAGCGGCGAATGCAAATGTGATCGTAATTTGTTGTTCCTTCGGAATACCTGTTTTTTCATACCTTTCCGCGGTCTTTTCCCCGTAAGCATATCCAAACCAGTATACAAATTCTTTCGCTATAGGCCCAACTACTTCCTCCGTTACACTTGTCATAAACGCTGGGAAGTAAGAAACATCCATCATAACCCATCTTTTCCCCGCAAGAATAATTTTCCCTTCGTCATTTACCGGAATTGGCTCGCTGATTCCAAGTTTTTCTTTCACGATAGATTTATACTCTTCTAAAATTTCTTTTACTTTTTCATTTGCCATATTTTATTTCCTCCTCTGCATAATATTAATTTATTTTTGTACTGTCTTATTCTCACAATTCCTGAAACTTTTCCAATAAGAGTATTTGTATACATGCATTATAGTAAAACTCCCCTTCAAATCTAACAAGCCGAATTGCCTC